>CAZHVX010000097.1:0-8250 GCA_964536295.1 uncultured Pseudomonadota bacterium | reverse complement strand
ACAAAAAGATTGCGGTCTTGGAGAAGTTGTTTATAATTCAACCTCTACGGCCTTAGAGTGCAACTGCCCTATCCCAACGATTTTGGACCCTGAGAGCGGTAAATGCAGCTGCAATCCAAAAAAGGGCTTTCTCCCAAAAAGTGGTGGCGGATGTGTTTGTGATGCGGCCAATAATTTCATAGGTAATAACAATGACGGAATCTGTGAGTGCAAAGAAGGTTTCACCCTGGTGGATGATAACGGTACAAAATCATGTGACCCTATGGCCCTAAAAATTAAAGTTACATTAACAAGTTTCAACTATAAAAATAATGGAATCACGCTTAAAACCATAATAGGCAAATCAAGCAATAATGACAAAATTGAATTTGATTTTGCCTCCACGAATGGAAAAAATGGGATAGTACACGATATCAAAAACAAATCCCTTTCAAGACATGATCTTCAAAAATTACTGGAGTACGCTAAAATTTCGACAACTGATAAGGCAGGTAGAAAGTTAACGGGAATCAAGGTAGAAGCGCTCTATTCGGATGCCCCTGGAGATGGAGGATGGATCGCGGAATACTACATGCCATGTCTTGTAACATTGGTCACAAAAAACCATCCATTTATCTTTGGTTTAAACGATGTGGCTGTTTGTTTTGAATTGGAAACAACTGATATAATTGGACTCATCGAACAGGGAGATATGTGGGAGGCACCGGCAATCAGCGTTGGTGTAAAGAATGGAAATTTTTCGGAAGAAACCATTGATGCCGCAGAAAAATGTTCGCAGGATTATGAATATATCGATATCGCATCGCTAAAAAACGCCCCTGAGAAAAAAGTGGCAACATTCTGGACAAACTATACATACTCATTTGCACCAGTGGATGGTGGATCAAGCTCCTACGGAACAGGTGCAGGAAAAGCCGCTTATGGCTTTAATCTCTACAATGCACTGGACAATTTCGAATGGAACAAAGTTGAAGGCGGAACATTTACTATACATGACACCGACATGCCCCTTGTTATTGATCATATTCATGCATATTATTTTGCCCCCGGCAAAATAGCAAAACCGCACGCCGAAGCCAGCTACTGTTACAATTTTTTCACTTCCGTAAAAAGCTTTGAAGGCTCAAAACCCGACTATGCTGTGGATCTTAATACGTACGCAGACAAGGACAAAAAGGAAGATACAATTGCGGGCATATGGCCCTCTAAAAAAGATGATAAGGGAAACTATTGGAAGGTTCATTTTAAATACAACACCCCGAATAAATGTCTCCTCGATGGGGGCAACTGGATAAGCAATAAATTCTGGCTTGATAAATAACAACCCCTCACCTTCGGCGCAGTCGATAACACTTATATCCCCAATGATTACCCACATTTCTTGACTTAACACCTTAGGAAACCCCTTGGGGGATTAAGGACATCATACACCCAAAAAGTCAACAGGGGACCACTCGGCCCGGCATTGTTTCCAAAGTTAATTTTATTTCCCTTTCTTTAACTGAAGATAGTTTTTATTTGAGATTACAGACCGACCGGAGCGCTTTTCAATATCCCTTCTTGCATTTCCGGCTACAGAACCACCTTCTTTTGCATCTTTGCGCAATCTATGAAAACCTTTAGTATCCCGGTCACGCGTAAATTTCGTAGTTGTCGCCTCCCCAAGCATTGTAAGGATAATCTCAATATCATCCATATGGTCGCGAAGGTTCTCTCTTACCAGACCTTTCACCTTTTTGTAGTCCTCAACTTTCAGGCCGAACGCCCCCCGCATGATATCGTTAGTAAGAATCGCATACTCCAGATCCGATTCAGCACCGCGGCTGTCCCATTCTTTCGTAAGATCCTGTCTAACAGCAATGCCACGAACCCGTTTTTCGATCCATTATTTGGAGTAGCCTTTTTGTTCATATATGGCCCGCATGCGATACATAGCCAATTCTGGGTCCTCAACCTCTTTGACCCTTTCATAACCAACTCTGGCCAGCCACCGTTTAAGCGGCTCCGCCTTGGGCGAAGGAATGGACTGAATTATACGGAGCATACCTTCGGTGTTGGCACAATCTGTTTCATATTTTTTACCATCAGAAGACTCCAGTTTCAGTTGTCGACAAAATGTCGACAACTGAACCTTCGACTCGTCATTTTCTCTGATCTTCATCTTATACCAATAATCACGCGGGTTAGAGCTGGCGGTCAGTATCTCGACAACGTCTATCACCGAAAACCACCACTCATTGTCGCTTAAGACCCTTCTGACACGCTTTCCTTTAAATAATGCTATTTTTGTTTTCATATTTATCCCCGTTATTGATTATTTTCGCCCTTCTTTTTTGAGCCACGAATCAGTTTTGTAACTTCATGGATGTAATCGGGATTTGTGAGTAACTTGTGCATGGGAAATTAAAAGCATCATACGCCCAAAAAGTCAATTGGGAACCCCCACCATTAAATAATGGACGGCCCCATTATCTGCCGTGGCAAGCCCTTCCCGAATAATCTACGGGCATTGTAGACAGTATTTATAAACCACGGCGCAACCCACATTTCTTGACTTACACCTAAAAGTAGCTTATTTTCATCCCCAATGGGGTCACACTATCAAATCTCTATTTCACCACAAAGCACGCTGAGAACGCTGTTTTGTCATCCTGAGCATAATTATTAGCGCCCGCCAGAGGCGGGTCAGCCTCCGGCTGAAAGGATCCAGATTAAGCACTCGGGATTCTTCCCCCACTGCATGGCGGGGTCAGAATGACATAATATCAGCGCACTCAGCGATCCCTGCGGTGAAAGAAATTAAAAAAGGAGCAACTATGAAAAAGAAAACTACAATCCTGAAAAACGCAATCAATGATAGACGCGCGGTAGTCGTTGTCGGATGTCACGATGCACTAAGCGCACGAATAATCGAAGAAGCAGGTTTTGAGGCAATCCAGATCTCCGGCTACGGTCTTGCCGGAACAATTCTTGGAAGACCCGACGTCGGTCTCATGCAGATGAAGGACGTTCTCGACATGACATGGAACATTGCACAGGCGGTTAACATTCCGGTCATGGCAGATATCGATACGGGTGGAGGAAATGCATGCAACGCCGCATGGATCGTTGAGCGCCTAATCGCAATGGGTGTAGCCGGATGTAATATCGAGGATCAATTCTTTCCAAAGCGCTGCGGGCATATGGCCGGTAAGGAGGTCATCCCTGCCGAAGAGATGGCCGGAAAGATCCGCGCAGCTGCCGATGTAAGGGACAGGCTCGATAAGGACTTCGTTTTAAATGCACGTTCCGATGCAACGGCAATGTTGGGGCTGGATGAGGCCATCCGCCGCTGCAACATGTATTTGGATGCTGGTGCCGATCTTGCCTTTATCGACGGTATTCGTACACGCAAGGATATTGAAAAATCATTAAAAGAAGTTAAGGGTCCATTGTCTGTAAACCTGATGGATGCAGTATCGGGGATGAAAACGGAGCTTATTCCAATACCCGAACTTGCCAAGATGCGCGTCGGACGCGTATCGATACCGGTTGCATCTATCATGGTTGTCCATAAGGCCATGGTTAAATTCTTCAAGGCAATGAAGGATTCTCCAACTGGAATTTTGGCTGGCCAAACCGAATGGGTCTCCTCCTTTAAGGAGTATACGGATCTGGTTGGACTGCCGGAATATAAGGCGAACGAGGAAAAGTACCTACCCCCTGACAGGCTTGATGTAAAGTATGCGGGTGATGTGAAAACTCAAATTGTAGAGTAATGCTGTTATCGCAGAACCAACGCAGAACACTACGCGGAATTAATGCGGAAACATTATGGGAAAGCTGATATACGAGAAAGAATCATTCGAAATTAGGAAATGCATTTTTGATATTTACAAAAAGTATCGAAATTATCATAAAGAAAACGTGTATCACAACGCTTTACTGAAAGAATTCGAGGATTCCGGTTTCGATACAATTAAAAATAAACGCATATCAATCTACCATAAGGGCAAAAAAGTTGGAACATATGTGCCTGATATTGTCATAGACAATAAAATTTTACTTGAATTGAAATGCAAGCCAAGGTTATTAATGGCTGACCGAAAACAATTTTGGCATTATTTAAAATCGACCGATTACAAACTCGGTTTTTTAGTTAATTTTGGACACAGCAGTGGAGTTGAGATAGAACGAAAGGTGTTCGACGAAGCAAGAAATAAAATAGATTCCGTATAAGTTCCGCGTTATGTTTCGCATAGGTTCAGCGATTACAAAGGAGGCAGAATGCCGAAAAGCACAATTGCAGAAAAAATTCTCGCCAAAGCATCAGGCACAGACAAAGTTAAACCAAACGAGATAGTCACTGCCAGGGTTGACATCGCCATGTCGCATGAAAACGCGGATGTGGTTCGTAAGGGTTTTAAAGAGATCGGCAAAGAAAAAGTCTGGGATCCAGACAAGATCGTAATCATCCTAGATCATCGCATCCCTGCCGAAACCGAAAAAACCGCGACATCACATAAGGCGATTCGTGAGTTTGTTCATGCACAGGACATAAAAAACTTCTACGATATCGGCCGCGGTGGAATATGCCATCAAATCCTACCGGACAAGGGTCACGTCTGGCCCGGACAGGTTCTGGTTGGAACCGATTCACACACCACGACACATGGTGCCTTTGGTTCATTTTCCACAGGTATAGGCGCCACCGAAATGGCCGGCGTTTGGTGCGAGGGCGAACTCTGGTTCAAGGTCCCCACCACATTGAAGATCGTCATCAATGGCAGACCGGGTAAACACATCTCATCCAAGGATATCATTTTATATATAATAGGTAAACTTGGGGCAGATGGCGCCGACTATCGCTCCGTTGAATTTTGCGGATCAACCGTTGATGCGATGAGTATTCCCTCCAGGATGGTGATGACAAACCTTTCAATGGAGATGGGAGCAAAGGTTGCATTCACTCCCGTTGATAAAAAACTTATCAAATATTTAAAGGAGCGAACAAATCATCCGTTGGATGATAAACTCGCACCCGATAAAGACGCCGAGTACGAACGCGTAATCGAGATCGACATGAACAAGGATATCACCGAGCCACAGATTGCATGTCCTCACACCGTTGAGAACGTAAAACCAATCTCTCAAGTTACAGGAATAAAAATAAATCAGGCGGTGGTTG
The DNA here is from genome assembly GCA_964536295.1 of uncultured Pseudomonadota bacterium. Lineage (GTDB taxonomy): Bacteria > UBA10199 > UBA10199 > CAZHVX01 > CAZHVX01 > CAZHVX01. Next base: position 3,083 of record CAZHVX010000097.1, on the reverse strand, counting down.
GATCATGCACAAATGGACGCATGGAGGATTTAAAAATCGCAGCCAAGGTTGTTAAGGGTAAAAAGATCCATCCAAATGTGAGATTAATAATTATTCCCGCATCGCAGGACATTTATTTGCAGGCTATGCAAAAGGGATATTTGAAGTCATTTATTGAAGCTGGTGCAATTATCAACCCACCCGGGTGCGGGCCATGTTTGGGCGCACATCAGGGATTGTTGGCAGCGGGCGAGGTTGCTATAGCATCGACAAACCGTAACTTTGCGGGGCGGATGGGCAGCAAGGATGCCGAGGTTTATCTGGCATCGCCAGAGGTGGTTGCCGCTTCTGCACTGGTGGGAAAAATTATATGCCCAAGTAAAATATAACTCACCGCTGAGCTCGCTAATATTTTTTGATGTCATCCCCGCGAAGGCGGGGATCCAGACTTGTCGACAATGTTAGATCCCCGGCGTAGTTTACCCTCGCGCAGGCGGGGGCAGGGATGACAAAAAAAGAGAACTGCGTTCCCAGCGTACTCTGCGGTGAAAATTGGAGGCTCGGATGATTATAAAAGGCAGGGTCATTGCAGTACTCCCGGAAAATGTAGACACAGATGTTATTTTTCCGGGTCGATACTTAAATGTTACCGATAAAGAAAAAACAAAGGATTATCTTTTTGATTTATCATATCCGGAATTAAAGAATGAGATCAAGGAAGGTGATATCATCGTTGCTGGGCGAAATTTTGGATGTGGATCATCGCGCGAACAGGCAACAACGGCACTAAAATATGCCGGCATCAAGGCGGTTATTGCACCATCCTTTGCACGGATCTTTTATCGCAACTCACTGAATCAGGCGCTGGCCCCTATAATTAGCAAAGAGGCCCCATCATCGATTAACAAAGGCGATGAGGTTGAAATAAATTTGGAAACGGGAACGATTAAAAATTTAACGAGCGGTAAGGAAATGCCAGCAGCAAAACTGGATAGCAAGGCAATTGAGTTGCTGACAGCCGGCGGCCTTATTCCACGACTGAAAGCAAAATATTCGTAAACTTCACCGCAAAGATCGCTGAGAACGCTGATTTTGTCATCCTGAGCATAATTATTAGCGCCCGCCAGAGGCGGGTCAGCCTCCGGCTGAAAGGATCCAGATTGAGCACTCGGGATTCTTCCCCCGCCACATGGCAGGGTCAGAATGACATAATATCAGCGGGCTTTGCGAACTCAGCGGTAAACATTAATTAGGAGAACAATATGGGCAAGTATAAGGTGGCATGGTTACCAGGTGACGGGGTTGGTATTGAAGTAATGGAAGCGGCAAAGATAGTTCTGGATAAACTGGGGCTTGATGCCGAGTATATCCCCGGCGATATCGGCTGGGAGTTCTGGAAATCCGAAGGTGACGCCCTCCCCCAACGAACAATCGATCTGATTCAAAATACAGACTGTTCGCTTTTTGGCGCGATCACATCAAAGCCAAAGGGGGAAGCGGCCAAGGAGTTAGATCCATCCCTGCAAGGCAAGGGTCTTGAGTACTTCTCGCCGATCGTAAGGATGCGTCAGCTATTTAACCTTCACACAAACTTCCGTCCATGTAAGGCATTTAAAGGCAATCCACTAAATTACAAAGATGATATCGACATCGCGGTCTTCAGAGAAAATACCGAGGGAATGTATTGCGGAATCGAATTTCATCCGGTTCCAAAGGATGTCTTTGATGTACTTGCAAAGAACAGCAAAAAGGCCAAAGGATTTTCAAATGTAAGTCTTGATGATATGGCAATGTCAACTCGCCTCATGACAAAGGCAAAATGCAGAAACATTGTAACGCAAGGTTTTGAATTTGCCAAAAAGTTTGGAAAAAAAGCGGTAACCGTTTGTGACAAACCAAATGTCTTACGTGAAACAGGTGGCTTGATGATTCGTGAGGCACGCGAGGTTGCAAAGAATTATCCCGGAATCGAATTATGGGAGACAAATATCGATGCGCAGTGCATGTGGCTTATTAAAGATCCGGAAAAATATGAAGTGATTGTCGCCGAAAATCTCTTTGGCGATATTCTTTCAGATATCTGTGCCCAGCTGGTTGGCGGCCTTGGCTTTGCGTCCGCGGCCAATATAGGTGATAAGATCGCGGTATTCGAACCAACGCATGGCTCCGCCCCGAAATACGCGGGGATGTACAAGGTCAACCCAATCGCGATGATTCTGGCTGCAAAGTTGATGCTTGAATGGCTTGGGGAACTTGATATGGCCAAAAAGATTGACAACGCAGTAGCCAAAGTTATTGCCGAGGGTAAGACCCGCACATATGATATGGGTGGAAGCGCTTCTACGCTAGATATGGCGAATGCAATTGCGGCTGAGCTTTAATACTAACCACTAAGTCACTAAGACACTAAGTTTTTTATTTCTTGTGGTCATCCTAGAACACCACATTCGTCATCCTCGGGCTTGACCCGAGGATCCAGAATCATTTTAAAATTGCTGGATTCCCGCTAAACAAGCTCTTAAATAAGGCGGGAATGACATACTGTATGTCATCCTGAGTGATCGCAGGGAACGATCTAACGTCTTGATTTTTGGATTTTTTTTCATTTTAAACGAGGTTTACTTTCTTATTACAGTATGGTAGTGAAATGTGTAATTAGGAGGGGGGGATTGGAGGTTTTATAATATGTTATTTGAGCAAATATTCAGAAAATTCAGCAAACGAAAGGTTAGATACCTTGTGGTGGGTGGTATTGCGGTAAACCTGCACGGATTCGGGCGGGCTACCGGCGATTTGGATATTATGCTGGCGCTTGACGACAGCAATATTAAGAAATTTGTAGATGTAGTGAATGATTTGCAATTTATACCAAGACTTCCAGTTAAGGTAGAAGAATTTGCCGATTCTGCCAAACGCGATTTGTGGATTAATGAAAAGAACATGAAGGTTTTTTCCGTATATAATCCAAAGAATCCGATTGAACATATAGATATTATGGTGGAAAACTATATTGATTTTAAAAAGGCATACTCTAATAGAGAAAATATGCATGCGGGTGATATAACAATTCCAGTTGTTTCGATTAACGATCTTATAGAGCTCAA
>CAZHVX010000096.1:0-8288 GCA_964536295.1 uncultured Pseudomonadota bacterium | reverse complement strand
GGAAATACAAAAAAGATAGATCAGACAATTGAATTTGAGATTGAAAATTATATTCCGCTCGATCTTGAGGATGTGATAGCCGACTACCATATTACAAGGGCTTCGAAGGATTCATCATCTGTCCTGGTTGCGTATTGTAAAAAGGAAGATTACATAAAAAGAATAACAGCAATCAATAACGCAGGGGTTGACCCTAGGTACGTTTCAGTGGAGGGGGTCGAGCTTATAAGCTTAATGAATCTGGGGATGGTTCCCCCCGATGGGCCGTATGCGATTATCGATATTGGACATAAAAAAACCACCATTACGCTTTGTGAAGGGAAGAAGATGTCGTTCACTAGATGTATTTCCATTGCTGGTGAACATGTTACGAAAGCGATTGCTAATGATCTGGATGTTCCAGAGGATGAAGCGGAACAGATGAAGATAGAAATGGGTAGGGTAGCACTTGAAGATACTGGCGTCGTGGATGAGATGTCTCAAAAGGTTGCGGATTCCATCAGGCGCACAATGGAGGAGCTACTTCTTCATATTAGACAGACATTGTTTGCGTTCCATGGAGAGATGGGTGTAGGGATTCAGGGTATCTTCCTGTCAGGTGGCACTTCTCGTCTTCCTGGAGTTGATAGATATTTTTCAGTAAAGCTTAGGCAAAACGTAACGCACATCGATTGTTCACAGTTTCATTTTTCTAGATTAAGAACTTCGGATATCCATCCACAAATATTGCCACAGGCGTTGGCGCTGGCGCTTCGCGGTGTTGCGGCTGCCGGCATGCCTGATATGAATTTTAGAAGGGGAGAATTTGCCTACAAGGGGGATGTTCAGCAATTGGGTGGTGGTGTTCGACATGTGGCATTAATAGTCGCCTTCCTTTTTGTTATAAGTATAGTGCATTTCTCTATCAAGTATTATTCCCTAAAACAAAAGGTAGGCAAGGTTCAAAGTGATGTTGCTGCCCTGGTTAGCCAGGCTCTTCCCGATACACCAAAAAATCTAATATCCGATCCATCTCGTGCCCTTGCGACCCTGTCCGGAAAAAAGCAGGAGATGGAGGGTAAGATTGATAGGTTGTCTTCGGATTTGGGTGCGTCAATTTTGGATATAATTAAAAATGTGTCGAACGCATTTCCTCCGCGGGACGAAGTCAATGTAGATATTGAGAATATAAATATCGTCAAGGGATCTTTGAAAATGTCTGGTAGAACAGATTCCTTTGAGGCAGTAGATAAGATAAGGGGTGCCTTAGAGAAGGAAAAGCTCTTTAGTGAGGTGTCAACCGGTAACGTTAGAAAGGGAGTGAGGGGAGAGGTTAAATTTGATATTTCGATATCATTGGCGAGTGAAGAGAAGAAAGAACGATAGACGTAGCCGGTAGTCGATAGCCAGTAGCCAGGTTACCTAGCTACAAGCTACGAGTTACAAGCTACGATTAAAAATGTCCATTAAATCCAAATATTCCATATTTGAAAGGGTAAATATAGATAATCTATATAATACCTTTCTAGGTATGACGCCCCGCGAACAAACTATTGCCATTGTCATTGCTGTGGGGTTGTTGATACTTTTTATTGTCATGCCCGTTTCTCTTGCTTCGAATAAACTTAATAGTATGGAAAAAATTATTGCTCAAAGTCACTCCAAAATGGATCAGATTATGGTCCAGATAGATGATTTCAACCGCGTCAAAGCCGAAGTGGAGAGAATTGAATCGAGTTTGAAGGGTGGTTTTGATAGAACCATCTCCACAACCATGGAAAATTTAGCGGAGCAAAGCAACATCAAGGAAAATGTCCAGTCACTAAAAGAAAAACCGATAGTGCCGACTGATCTTTATGACGAACTATCTGTTGATGTAAGTCTTTCGAAAGTTCCTCTCGATCAACTGATCGATTATTTGTATAATATAGAACAAAATAAAACGAAGGTTTTAAAAGTTAAGAAGATTCAACTAAAGCCAAGATACGACAACAAACGTCTTTTTGATGCATCGTTTTCGGTTTCAACATATAGATTAACCGAGGAATAATTATATGTATTTGTCATCCTGATCCTGAGCGCCAACCAGAGGCTGGTCAGCCTTCGGCTGAAACGTATATAGTGAGTCGAAGGAGAAGGATCCAGTTGGTTTCACTGGATTCTTCGTCTCGCCCTTGGCAAGACTCAGAATGACAAAACACCTTGCGTTGTGGTTGAATGTATTTTAAAATTTTTTACGAGAAAACCGAATAGGTCTATAAAATATGTCAAGATTAGGTAAAACATTGGTTTTGATGGGGGTGGGGCTTTTTAGTTTTATTTTGTTCTTATATTGGATGTTTCCCTACGAGGTTATCAAAGACAAAATCGAGGATCAGGTAGAAAAACAACTTGGTGGTGCATACGAGTTTAAGATAGAAAGCTTATCTCCGAGTTTTGTGACAGGTGCTGTTTTAAGAAAAGTTTCATTAAGAAAGCGTGTCCAGTCGCAGCTTATTCCTGTCTTTGAGGCGGAGAGGCTCAAGGCCAGGGTGTCCTTGTTTTCCGTGCTCTTCGGGAGTATCAAGGTGAAATTCTATCTTGTACATAAAGATGGCGAAATAGACGTGGTTTACAAAGAAACCTCAGGGGGCGCCAAGATATCCATAGAATTTGATAGATTTGATTTAAAGAATGTTCAGTACTTCAGAACTATTTATGGTCTTAATCTCCAAGGTGAGATTGATGGTGACATCGACCTGGATTTAGATTTCAAAAGAATTACAGCGAGTCAGGGCAGTATAGCGTTGAAGCTAACTAATACGCAGATTGATCCATCTATGCTTAGGTTTGGTTCCGATGATACTGAAGGTAGCCTTGAATTGCCACTACTGGTTATTAATCAGAAAGAGGAAGAAAATATTATTTTTGATATCAACAATGGAACAATTGATATCAAGGAATTTGCAATCGGTAAAAAGGGTGATATGGGGCTGACCCTCGGGGGTAAGATATATCTCGCCGCTTTTTTTAAAAATTACAGAATGAACCTTGATGGTTCGTTGAAATTTTCTGAAAAGGTTGAAAAAGCGTTACCCTTCTTATTCATTATCCAGAAACAGAAGGATGATAAGGGTGATTACCCCCTAAGGGTTACCGGCCGCATGTCAGGCCCAACCATAAAAATTGGCACCTTCACCGTCCCCATCTAATGGGGTCAGACCTTCATTTTCACACTTCCCTTAAACGCTGATGTATTCAACATTTCCGAGCGTCAAATATTCAAAAAGTTACTAACTCTGATTTTATATCTTATTCCATTCAATATTTTAAAGGTTGTTTATGACTTTTGCATATTTTGCAACCGGCAAAGCCGCAAATGACAGGGGCTAGAGGGAAGTGTGAAAATGAAGGTCTGACCCCATTATCTCGGTTTGACGACGTGAAAGATGATTTCACCATTCTTGATATATCCTAATTCTTTTCTAATAATTGATTCCAGATATTTCTTATCTTTTAGAAGTTCGGCTTCTTTTTCTAATCTAACGATCTTGTTGTCAAGCTTGATGCGTTCTTGAAATAGTTGATTCTTTAAACTGTAAAGTTTTTGGAGCCTGAAAAGGCCTTGATCTCCAAAGGTGATAAGCCAAAAAAATAATAAAACAAAGGCTGCAGCGGCAACCCCAACGGGCGTGTACCTTTTGAGGAAAAACTCTTTTGACCTGCCAAGATAGTCCTTGAGTGTGCTATGTGAAAAAATTTGATTGAGTGTCATTTTTATAAATCCTGCCAAAATGCTTGTATGCAAGCTCTGTGGCGATGCGTCCCCTGGCTGTTCTGTTGATAAAACCCTGTTGGATCAGGTACGGTTCATAAAGATCTTCTATTGTGTCTTTTTCTTCACTTATTGCTGAAGAAAGTGTGTCGACACCAACGGGTCCCCCGGAAAACTTATCTATTATTGTTAACAATATTCTTCTGTCCATATGATCAAGCCCCAATTTGTCTATATCAAGGAGCTTTAAGGCATTTTGTGCCACTTCAGCCGTGATCTTGCCATTGGCCTTGACCTCGGCGAAATCACGAATTCTTCTAAGTATGCGGTTGGCTATCCTTGGCGTGCCACGGGACCTTTTCCCGATCTCTTCCGCAGCGCTATCATCAAGATGGATATTGAGTATGGTGGCAGAACGCTTCAAAATCTGAGTTAACTCACTTGCGCTGTAGAAATCGATTCTGATTGATACGCCGAAACGATCGCGCAATGGAGAGCTTAGAAGACCCGCACGTGTTGTTGCTCCGGCAAGTGTGAACCTTGGTAAATCTAGTTTGATAATTTTTGCCGTGGGCCCCTGGCCAACGAGGATGTCTAATTTAAAATCCTCCATTGCGGGGTAGAGTATTTCCTCTACGATGTGGCTTAATCTGTGGATCTCATCTATGAATAGCACATCGTTTTCACCGAGATTTGTCAGAATTGCGGCTAAATCACCTGGGCGTTCTATTACGGGACCGGAGGTCGCCTTGATATTAACCCCAAGTTCGTTGGCAATGATACTTGCCAACGAGGTTTTGCCCAATCCTGGAGGACCGTAGAAAAGAAGGTGATCCAAGGCTTCACGGCGTTTTTTTGCAGCATCGATAAAGATATTCAATTTTTCCTTAACCGATTTTTGTCCTATGAATTCATTAAACGTTCTAGGACGAATCGATTGATCCAGTTGGATATCTTCAGGGCTTCGTTCGAATATTATGTCTTTTTTTTCTTCCATGCATACGCAGATCTACGCGGATGTGAATGTGGATTGACGCGGATTTTATTTTATCCGTGTAAATCCGCTTAAAATCCGTGCGGATCCGTGTGCAAAATATCAAGAAGGGGCCAATTCTTTCAGGGCATCCTTTAAAATTATATTAATTGGTGTATCCGCCATCATAGTTATCTTTGCCAACGCCTTTTCTGCTGCTACACGTTTATATCCCAAATTGACAAGGGCAGATAGAACATCATCATAATGTTGTAATGATCCGGTGTGGGCAAACTCGCCCTTCTTGGTTCCCTTGGATAGTTTATCCTTCAATTCAATGATCAGTCGTTCAGCGGTTTTACGTCCGACCCCAGGTATCGAATTAATTTTAGAAATATTATTATTCAATATTGAATCTACCAGCTCATTTACTGGAAGGCCTGAAAGTATCGACATTGCAAGCTTTGGCCCGATACCGCTGATATTGATAAGCTGCTTGAAAATCTTCATCTCATCTTCTAATGCAAAGCCGAATAAGCTTATTTGATCTTCTCGTACATGAGTGTGAATGAATAATGTCACGGATTCGCCAAGATCGGGTAGGGTGTAAAAACTGTTCAATGATAAAGACACTTGATAGCCGACACCATTTACATCAATGATGACATGCTGTGGCGATTTGTGACTTATTTTCCCTGTTAATGATGCTATCATAATAATAAGCTGAGAGAGCTTAGTTGATAGCTGAGAGTAAAAAATCTCTCAGCTAAGTTCTCTCAGCTTTTGCTTTTATCTTTACTCAGCGCCCTGTTTATAGATTCGGTTAATTTAGAACTTTGTCCATGGCATATTGCAACTGCCAATGCATCGGATGCATCTTCGGAGAGATCGCCATTTATCTTTAGTTGATTCTTTACCATAAACTGAACCTGTTCTTTTGTAGCATTACCATAACCAGCGAGGGCCTCTTTGACCTCTCTGGTTGAGTATTCAATGCAATTAATTCCAGTTTGGGCTGCTTTGAGCAGAACCATTCCCTGGGCTTGTCCCAGCTTTAATGAGCTTTTTGGATTTTTTGCAATGAAAACATCCTCTACGGCAATAACGTCTGGATCGTAGTGTTCAATTACGGTATCAAGTGCATTAAAAATGTCGTGCAATCGTAATGAGATGGGGGTTTTGCCGTTAAGCTTTATATCGCCGCTGCCAACGTGTTTGATTTCATTTCCATCACTTTCAATTATTCCATAGCCGGTTTTATGTGTGCCTGGATCTATCCCCAAGATTCGCAATGTTCCGTTCTTCTTGGGTATCTTATGTTTTTTGTGATGGCTCATTGTTCGTTATGTTCGTTTAGTTCGTTTAGTCCGTTTAGTTCGTTAAGTCCGTTTAGTTCGTTTGGTCCGTTTGGTCCGTTTAGTTCGTTATGTCCGTTTAGTTCGTTGTGTTCGTGATGTAACTGACGGGCTAAACTGGCTAAACGAACTAAACCAACTAAACGGACTTAACTGGCTAAACGAAATCTTCCATCTCTTTTGTATCAATATCAAAATTGGCATAAATATTTTGGATATCTTCATTGTCTTCCAAGGCTTCCATTAATTTTAGCGTCCTCTCTGCATCTTTTCCTGAAAGTTTGACTGTATTCTGCGGGACCATTGCAAGTTCGGCCTCGGCGAATTTTAACCCGGACTTTTCACAGGCTGCTTTAACGGTTTCATAATTTTCCGGCGTTGTGATTACATCAAAGCCGACATCTTCGTCTCTAATATCATCTGCGCCGGCTTCCAGCGCTACTTCCATCAATTTATTTTCATCTATATCTTCTTTGTTGAACGAGATCACACCCTGACTTTCAAAGATCCACGCAACGCAACCCGATGCCCCCATGGAACCGCCGTATTTGGTTAACAAATGTTTGACCTCGGCCACCGTTCTGTTTTTATTATCTGTTAGTGCCTGGATCAGTAGGGCAACTCCACTCGGACCATAGGCTTCGTACGTGATTTCTTCGTAGGAGACTCCTTCGAGGTCTCCTGTTCCTTTCTTAATTGCTCTGGCGATATTATCCTGAGGCATGTTCGAAGCTTTGGCTTTGTCGAGCGCTGCCCGAAGACGGGAATTGCAGCTTGGATCACCACCCCCGATCCGTGCGGCAATAGTGATTTCTTTAACGACCTTTGAGAAGATTTTACCTTTTTTTGCATCGGCGGCCCCTTTCTTTCTTTTAATGGTTGACCACTTCGAATGTCCTGACATGTTTTTATCTCCGATAAAAAATGCAAAGTTGTTGTTATCTTTAAACTTTACTGCCAATATCCCTATCATATTTCATTATAAGATGTAAAGTGGAGATTTTGACCGAAACCTTCATCAAAAAGGGGTCCCCTTTTTGATGAAGGTTTTGTCTTCTTGACCTCTTTTGGTCCCCATGTAATAAAATGTCGTTATGATTCGGCCGCTTCCAAATCCTGTCTTTATCAACATGCTTATTGCCCAGATCAGGGGGGCGCGCAAAAGAATTGTGATCGTCAACTTCCTGGCTCAGATCTTAGAGAAATCCAAAAAAGGCGACAGAATTGAAAAGATTGTTCGTGCGTTGATAGCTGCAATCAAGCGCGGGGTTAGCCTTGAGGTTGTCCTTGAAGGATCCAAGTTCGATTTCAATTATAATTTTTACAGGCGATTAAAGGACGCGGGCGCCAACTGCTGGATGGATACATCTAAGACGTTCATCCACACCAAGGCGGTTCTTTTCGACGATAAATATCTGATATCTGGAAGTCACAATCTTACCGATGCATCGATGTGGGGGAGCGAGGAATTTTCCATCCTCACAGATGATAAACGCACGATCTCAAGTTTTAAAAGAGGGCTTCGAAAGATTTTGAAACAAAGGGAAACGTTGCGTGGGCGGTCATGCAAAAAGGGAAAAATTTTCGATGAAACATTTCTTGCCAGGGTTGTGCATCCAATGCATCGCGCGCATGCAGAAAATGCGTTTAAGCTTTATCTTATTTTGATGCGAGAGGATGCCACCCTTGTGTCATTGAGGCTGTGTCACAATAGGGTTTTTTCACTTTTTTGTCATTCCTGCGAAGGCAGGAATCCAGTAATTTCAATAAGTTCTGGATCCCTGCCTGCGCAGGGATGACATAAAAAAAGCATTGTGACACAGCCTGATTGCGAGGGAGCGTGAGCGACCGAAGCAATCCCCAAGAACAATTTAAAATTAGGAGATCCCTGCCTGCCGGCAGGCAGGGCCACGCCAGTTACCGTACGGGGCTTCCTCCTTCGCTGAAGCTACGGCGGACAAGCGCGATGACAATGCAAATTTAGACATTAAAATCAAGGAAGCTGCGTGGTGCAAAATGCTTGGGATCAAACCTCCGCGCGGCAAAAAAATCGGTAAAAAATATCAAAAATATTATTTCAAACAGCGGCTTAACAGGATCCTGTATCCGTTGCAGAATCGATATAAATTAATTACGATAAATCGCGCGAACGATACAGTCAGAAGGGCGTCCCTTGATCGATCCGGGAAAGAGGCGCTTTTACCTGATACGTTTTGGACGCGCGGTT
>CAZHVX010000095.1:1487-8349 GCA_964536295.1 uncultured Pseudomonadota bacterium | reverse complement strand
GCACCCAAACACGTTCAACAGTTCCAGGAAGAGGGACATTTGAGATGGGATTCTCTTGGTGAATTTCTTGCCCTTTCGGCATCACTCGAGCACCTTGCCATCAAGACCGAAAACAAAAAAGCGCAAATACTGGCAGAGACCCTTGACCAGGCAAATGGTAATTTTCTGGAAAACAACAAGTCCCCATCACGCAAAGTCAATGAACTTGATAACCGGGGGAGCCATTTCTACCTGTCGATGTACTGGGCGCAGGCCCTGGCCAATCAAACGAAGGATCTCGAACTTAAAACACGGTTCACCAAATTGGCAAAGGAATTCATAGAAAATGAAACCAAAATCATCGGGGAGCTGAATGCGGTGCAAGGAGCCCCGGTCGAATTGGGTGGTTACTACAAACCGGATGTCAAAATGGCGAGTAGCGCAATGCGTCCAAGCACAACCTTTAATGTAATACTAGACGCAATTACAAGTGCCGATTAGATGAAATTTATCCCGTAATTTTCTCTATTAGATACTTTGTGGCAGGGCGGAGTTCGGAGATGATCATCCCAAAGACCATCAAAGTTGCACCAACAAGTGCTAATTTTGTCAGGGTTTCATTTCCAAGAAGATAAGCAAATATAACACCAAAGACCGCCTCCATGGCGAAGATAATTCCTGTTCGCGCAGGATCTATAATCCTTTGCGCCGCTACTTGAACCATGAATGCAAAGACCGTTGCAAATATGGCGGTAACAATAATTGTGAAGATGGTTAGATTCGAAAGGTCGAGACTAAAAGTGCCCTTTATTAATGTCGCACCTCCGCAAAAAAGCGTGATGAAGAAAAACTGAAAGACAACAAGTGGAATCAATTTATGTTTGTGCGTGAACTTTCCCATTAGGATAAGATGCCACGTAACCGACAGGGCACAAAGCAGAGTGACTCCATCGCCCACATTAAAACCCGTCCAGCTGTATTGTGTAAGCAGATACAAACCCACCAGGGCTATCAAAGCCCCAATGATAGAATTTATATGCATTTTGCTTCGATAGAAGATCATCAAAAATAGCGGCACCAGTACCAAGTATAGACCAGTAATCAGCGCTGAATTGGAGGCCGTTGTATATTGCAACCCTTCGGTTTGAAAAATATAAGCGCCACCCATAAAGATACTTAGAACAAACGCAGCTAACACGGTTTTAAACTCCACCTTGAGTATTTTTTTCCAAAAGATTATAGCCATGAACAGTAGGGCAACCAAGAAACGCAAAAAGAGATAGTTGTAGACATCGATTTCGGCAACAACCCATTTGACTAAGATGAAAGTGAAACCCCAAAAAAAAGAAACTAGAAACAAACCCAAAACGGCAAACGCTTGTTTTGATGTATCAGATAACATAATTTATAGACCTTCCAAAAATCTCTGGAGCAAGACACCCGCCACGTGACGGCGATACTCACCGGTTGATCTTATATCATCTATAGGAGCAACTTCATTTTTTACCGAATCAACGGCCTGAGTGATAAGGCCTTTATTTAATGCCCGACCCCTTAATAATCCCTCTGTTTTTGGAGTTCTTATGGGAACCGGAGCAACGCTGCCGTAGGCAATGGCCACCGATTGCACAGTGACACACTCTGCACTGGCACACGTACCCCGTCCGCCTCGCCTCGCAAACTCGTCTTGCGTGGCGGGCGCGGCCGATCCTTCAATTTTGATCCGAAACGCGCCCATTATTTTAGAAATTGCCTGTGCCTTACGCGTACCAATTTTTAAAAATTTCGAAACTTCATATGGATGAGGCTTTTTGATCTTTATACGTGTTAATATTTCATTTGGTCTCAATACTGATTTTCTATAGCCGGAATAAAAATCGGTAAATTTGATCCATCGCGATCCATCCACACTACTAACCTCAATCTCTGCATCGTAGGCCATCAATGGAGGAAGCGTATCCCCTGCCGGGGACGCATTCATTATGTTACCACCTATTGTACCGCGATTTTGAATCTGACGAGCGCCAATGGTTGACGATGCTTCTGCCAATGCTGGTAAATTAATCCTAATTGTATCGCTATTGACAATGTTTGTGTGTGTAACCAATGATCCTACATAGATGTAATCCCCACTATCCTTGATGTGCGACAACTCCTGTAATCCCCACAGACTGATAACGCCCTCCGGCTTAATTAACCCGCCATTAATTAGAACGTACAGATCCGTACCACCAGCTAATACTTTGTAGCTTTGGTATCTATCTCGAAGCTCATAAGCTTCTTGGAGTGTATGTGGTGTTTTAAATTCCATGTTTTGAAGTAACCAGAGACCAGTTGCCAGAAACCAGAAAAATGTAGTTACCTTATTCTGGTTACTGGTCACTGGAATCTGGCTACTTAATTACATCCTTCACCGCTCTCATTATTTTCTCATACCCTGTACATCTACAAAGATTACCCGCAAGGGCATCCTTGATCTCATCATCCGTTGGTTTTGGATTTTTATTCAAAAGTGCCGTTGCCGACATAATAAAACCCGGAGTACATGCGCCGCAGTGAACCGCTCCATTTTTTATGAACGACTCTTGAAGCGGAACCAGCTTGTCACCCTCAGCTAACCCCTCAATAGTGAGGATCTCGTCCCCTTCCTTTAATTGTCCAAATGGAATCAAACAGGAGTTAACGGCCTCTCCATTGATGATGATGGTACATGCGCCGCACTCACCCTCGCCACACCCTTCTTTGGTGCCGGTGAGTTTGAGATCCTCGCGAAGCACGTCCAGAAGACGTCTCTCACCAGAGGCACTAACCTCAGTCTCAACACCATTTATATTTATCTTCAGTTTCATATTTCATATTGTCATTCTGAGTCACGCCAGTGACGAAGAATCCAGCGAATCTCACTGGATCCTTCGCTAGCGCTCAGGATGACAACTCAATTGATACAATCTCTCAGGGCTTGCTGGCAACTCTGTTACCCACAGCCCAGTCGCATTGTATATTGCATTTAAAATCGCGGGCGCACCACCATCCATCGGAAGCTCGCCAACGCCCTTTGCACCCTGCGGACCGTGCGATACTGGATACTCCAAAATTAATGTATTCCAATCTGGGGTATCCTTAATCGTTGGGATAATATACGTCTGGAAACGATTATTCATAACCTTCCCATCCTTATATATTCCATCTTCCATCAAACCATAACCCAACGCTTGTAGTGTTCCGCCCTCGATCTGTCCCTCTAAAAGTACCGGATTTACTGCCTTTCCTACGTCCACCGCCATCGTCATCTTTTCAACCTCGACCACAAATGTTTTGGGGTCGACTTTAACCTCTGCAATAAAACATGCCCACGAATACGCAGGATACGCATCCCCCAAATGTTTTTCGGGATCCCAGTTGATCCCTGGTGGAAGTGAATAACGCGCAATTTCTTTAAGTTCTCCAACCTTTTCGAGATATTTATCGGAAAAGGTTACAAACTCGCCAAGATTATCTTCTTTATTAAAAACGAAACCATCCTTAATATAAAGATTTTCCAATGGCGCGTTTATTTCATCTGATATAAATTTCAAAAATTTATCCTTAAATTTTTGCGCCGCCTTCTCTAACGTTGCGCCAATAATCATCGTGGTACGCGATGCGACCGTTGGACCACTATCCGGGACTTGGTCTGTATCTGGTTGTGCATAATCCACAAGTTCAACTGGAAGATTTAACGAATCAGCTGCAATCTGCGGCAACACTGTACACGCGCCTTGCCCCATATCGGTACAGCCACTCAAAACACTGACCTTACCGCCACGATCAAGTCTTAGGCCAGCCTCTGTTTTCATGATCGCTTCGCCACTTCCCGTAAAGGCACCGCCGTGCATGAAGAGAACAATACCTATACCGCGCTGCTGTTTTGCCGTGCTGCGCGTTACTGATTTACCAGTTTGAATATTATTGTCATCCTGAACGGAGTGAAGGATCCCGAGGCGTTCACTGGATCCTTCGCTAGCGCTCAGGATGACACCACCCTTGTTTATCCATTGCTTGTTATATTCTTTCCATTTTCGTACAAAGTCGGACGCCTTGGTAGCAGCTTCTAGGGCCTCGATACCAGCAACGCTCTCCTTCATCACTTGCCCTGTAGAAATCTTATCACCCACACGCACGCAATTTAGTTTTCTAAATTCATATGGATTCATTCCGATGGTTTCTGCAACCTTATCTATATGCCTTTCCAATCCAAAGAAAGATTGTGGTGCGCCAAATCCACGAAATGCGCCATATGGAACATTATTGGTTGCATAAGCATGGGCTTTCGCACTGATATTGTCACATTTATAAACACCACAGGCATGAATAATACCACGGGACAAAACAACATTACTCAATGTCACATACGCACCACCATCCAACGCAAAATCGATATCCATTGCCGCAATCGTTCCATCTTTTTTTACACCAATCTTGATTGTATTCAATGATGGATGACGCTTGGGGGTAAAACTCATATCTTCATCGCGGGTATAAACAAGCTTCACAGATCTTTTAGCCTTCAGCGCCAACAGTCCAACATAACTTCCAGTAACACTTGGATAATCCTCTTTCCCGCCAAATGCGCCGCCTGTAACAGTTTGTACAACATTCATTTTGTCGGGCCCCATATTAAAAACAGATTTTAGGGTTTTAAGTACATAATAAGGGCACTGCATGGAACCCATTATTGTCAAACCACCATCATTTCGAGGAACTGCGGCAATCGCCTGAGGTTCAATGTACGTATGTTCCTGCGCGGGGGTTTGATACGTATCCTCGATTATAAAATCAGCATCGGCAAAACCCTTTTTCACATCACCACGTTTTATATGATATTTGGACAGGATATTATCGTCTCCCCAAATGACATTCTTCTTCTTTTTTGATTCATCAATCGAAAGAACCGGTGTTAATTCTTCATATGTAATTTTAACGTTTCGGCCTGCCTCTATTGCCAGTTCTTTTGTTGGAGCAGCGATAAGAACTATTGCTTCGCCAACGTGATGGACAACATCCTCGGCAAGGATCAATTGATCCTCTGTTATGAAAAGTGTTTTATTTTTACCTGGAATATCCTTGTAATCTACGACAGTGACTTTTTTCCAATCGAATTTCGAATTGTATTCTATTTTTTTGATTTTGCCGTAAGGGATAGTCGAACGAACAACGTGGGCATACCAACAATTTGGGATATCCAGATCATCCAAATACTTGGCGCGGCCTGTAACCTTTTCAAACCCATCTTTGCGAGGTATGCTTTTTCCTACTGATTTCATAATAGATGACAAAACTTCTATCAAATAATTCAACTAATATCAAACACTGTTTTGGCGGCACCCAGAATGCCTGCATCATCTAATAGCTTTGTCCTGTGGATTGCAACCTTTGAAGAGATCTCAGCGTATGTACTCTTTTTGATCTCTGCCATGGTGGGTTCTATAAAGAAATCCCAGGCGCGAGTAACACCACCCCCAACGATAATATTTTCAATCCCTGAAATATTTACCAACGACGCCAATCCCGCTCCCAAGTATCTTCCAAAAAGTTGCCATACTTGATGTGAAAATATATCACCATTCTTTGCAAATTCATGTAAATGTTCTGGGGAAATATTGTTGATATCAAGATCCACCTTTGACAAAAATTCTTTTTTCTCTGGAAGGTCAGCCCAAGTCTCTATCATTCGTCTTAGGCCAGATGCGCAAGCAAAGGCCTCCCAACAGCCATGACCATGACTAGGACAATTGCAACTTGGCCCATCAAACTCGATTATCATATGCCCGACCTCACCCGCAAAACCACGATCCCCGCGAAAGATTTTGTCATTTATTATCCATCCACCGCCAATCCCGGTGCCCAAGGTTACCATCAAAAAGTTTTTCAACCCACGACCGGCACCTAACCAGTGCTCACCTAATGCAATCATATTGGCATCGTTATCCAGCACAACTGGTAACTTTAGTTTTTTTTCTAATTTTTCCAAAAATGGCACCTTAACCCAACTGGAATATTGCGGCGATTCATAAATCACACCAGTTTTTGAATCGATAATTCCAGGCATACCAATTCCAATTCCACAAACGCCGGACTCCTTTTCTAGTATTGCTTTAACCTGAGAATTAATTTGATTGATTATGCCACCAACAGAACGGTCAGCTTGAATAGGTGATAAATCTTTACAAAGAATATTGCCATCTGAATTAACAGCACCAATCCTTAAGTTCGTTCCACCTAAATCAATTCCTATTGCATTTTTTTTTGACATTTAAATCATTTTCTTGACAAATCACAGACCCCATTAACGTTGCGTCTAGGGTTTCCCCTTAATTTCATGAGAATTCAAAATTTGTCATTCTGAGCGATAGCGAAGAATTCCCAATGAACAACGTGGATCCTTCACGGAGTTTATCCTGAGCGAACGACAGTGAGTCGAAGGGTTCAGGATGACATACAAATTTTGAATTCTCGTAAAATACGCCGCAGCATAAACACTCCCTCAACAAATGAGCGGGTGATGGGAATCCCTGCCTGCCGGCAGGCAGGGGACCCACACGCTTAGCCTATCTGTTTCAATTTC
The DNA here is from genome assembly GCA_964536295.1 of uncultured Pseudomonadota bacterium. Classification (GTDB taxonomy): domain Bacteria; phylum UBA10199; class UBA10199; order CAZHVX01; family CAZHVX01; genus CAZHVX01. The sequence continues at coordinate 1,766 of CAZHVX010000095.1, read as the reverse complement.
TCTCTTCCAAAGCCACTTTTCCAAAATTGCTCTCGTTTACGAGCTTCCCTATAATTCTCACATTTTTCCTTAAGAATTAATATGTATGGTGTTTTTGAACGATTACTGGACGTTTTTCCAGAATTATGTTCCTTTATTCTTCTTTTGACATCCTTTGATATGCCAACATATAATGAACCATCTATCTCGCTTTTAAGGACATAAGTCCAAACACTTTCCTTCATAAGTGAGCGGGTGATGGGAATCGGACCCACATATCGAGCTTGGGAAGCTCGCGTT
>CAZHVX010000095.1:0-1477 GCA_964536295.1 uncultured Pseudomonadota bacterium | reverse complement strand
CGCGTTCTACCACTGAACTACACCCGCAAATAAAACTGCGTCAAGTAACCACTGTCAGCCAAAGGCTGATCCCCGCCAGCCTTCACACAAAACATACGATGGCGGGCTGGCGCCTTTGGCGGAAACTACACCCGCTAAGTGAAATAGTTATTACTAAAAAAGCATGTATTTGTCTATAATATTTATATATTCAAAAGGCCCATCAGGGATATCCCAGATAGGCCTTTTTTAGATCACTTCAATTTATTGTTGTGGAGGAGGCATAAAATAGTAATCGACATCTCCCGTTACCAAAACAGAATCAATTGGCATAATTACATTACTTTCATCAGAAGCAAATGAGATACTTAGCAGAAACTTCACCCCATCATCGATGAAAGGCTTCGCTTTACCGTCATTTAGAAAGGTTAACACTTTATCTGAATTTACATATAAATCATATAGATTCGTCTCGAATTCATCCTTAGATTTTACGATCTTCAGGGTTCTGGTCTGTTCGGAATTGACACAGGCAACGGACTTCAATGGAAGATCAGTATTCACGTCACCTTTTTTCACCCTGCTTCTAATTTCACATTTTCCCCCCTCTAATCCGGGGACATACATGAAGGAAAGTGCTGTCATATCTCCATCCTCTGAATCCGCAAAGGTACTCAATGTTATTCCAACTACATCTACGCCAAGACTTTCCAGTGTTACTGTTTTATATCCGGTAACATTGCCTATTTTCATCTCTACGATGGCATCCCCAGTTGTTAACGGCTTTCCCATCATAATATCCAAACTCGTATTATTACCGATGAACTTTAACTGACCTCCGGTTATAGATAATATGCCGACAAGATTCAGCTCTTCTTCACCCTTGCTACCAGCAAACCAACACCCCGGTTCTTCACCAGAACCAATCGTGTTAACCGTAAACTCATCACTTGCAGAGCATGCGCTTTTGAAGCTGAAATTAAAATCCTCATCTAAGCCAACCCCGCCTTCAGTTTTAACGGCCTTTGTAATTGTTAAGATACAAGCTGTAAAGGCATACGGTTCTGTACCTGCAATAGTCATTGTGTATTTGCGTTTACTCTCTACAGTTGTCCACTGTGGAGCTAAGGTCTGACTGTTGCAATTTAATTTAATGTTCCCTGCAGCAGTTACCGTTAAATCCTGCATGTCACCTGAAAACTCAAAGTCAAAGGAACCAATCTTCACATTAAAGGCCCCCTCCGGGATAAGCTCTTGTGCTGCTGCATCTTTGATTGTAAATTTGGGTAAACCTTCAGGACCTGCGCCATCGCCAAAATCCACACTAAGACATTTTCCCTCGGCACATTTATACCCCTTGTTGCAGTCAATATCACTAGAGCAAGCCCCGCCTTCACCAAGCAGCTCACCGCACTTACCACCGAAACATTTCAACCCATCTGCACAATCTTCATCCTTCGTACAGGCCTCGCCCTTTGGGGCACCCGACTCGGCCACC
>CAZHVX010000094.1:0-8483 GCA_964536295.1 uncultured Pseudomonadota bacterium | reverse complement strand
GGGGAAGAATCCCGTGTGCTCACTGGATCCCTGCCTGTCCGGCAGGCAAGCTTCGCTTCACTCCCGCCTACGCTAAAGCTTTGGCGGGCAAGCAGGATGACACCACTTGTAGGATGACACAGGTGAACCTCTTTACAACTTACCTCTGCCACGAGGTTGTGCTGATCGGGATTGTATTGTTCGATATCTTCGCCGTTGCAAATAATCTTTCCCAGCATCGTACCCTTTTCACGCAGCTTCCTGGTTAATTGACGGGTATCAATCCCCGATATCCCCGGCACATTGTGTTCCTTCAGCCAATCCGAAAGTGATTGCACCGCATTCCAATGACTATATTCAGAACTAATTGACGAAACAATCAAAGCGGAGATCTGCACCTTGTGCGATTCGAAATGTCGGTCCAGTACCGCGGTTTGTTTGGGAACACCGTAATTTCCTATCAAAGGATATGTCAGGACAAGGATCTGCCCCTTATATGATGGATCTGTTAATGATTCTGGATAGCCAACAAGGCCGGTGTTGAAGACAACCTCGCCGGATGTACTTTGAAAGGCGCCAAATGATGTGCCCTGGAATCTTGTTCCGTCTTCTAGTTGGAGAAAGGTCATTGAGAACCTATATGATTTTTTTCGCTGAAATTGTCAACGCAAAACGACCAACAAAGTAATGTGGTCGCAATGGGGTCAGACCTTCATTTTCACACCTCCCTTAAACACTGACGTATTCAGCATTTCGTTGACAAAACCTTTGTCATATTTATTCAAGGCGAGAATGACAATGAGACTTAATCTTTTGCATATTTTGCGACCAGCAAAGCCGCAAATGATAAGGGCTAGAGGGAAGTGTGAAAATGAAGGTCTGACCCCATTAGAGAAATACTTCTTCGGCGGGGGGGCGCATGTTGTAGGATGAGGCCATCACCCGGCCGTAGGCGCCAACTGTGTCAATCAACACAACGTCCCCATCCTTACTCTCCGGTAAAAGCCTTGAATGACCTAGGACATCTCCCGTTTCACAGATTGGTCCAACAACGCTTGCCTGAACCGTTGCCTTTTGATCCATCCGCGAGAGATTTACGATTTCATGATATGATCCATACAAAGATGGACGAATCAGGGAATTCATTCCAGCATCAATACCAATATAATTGTATTCTGATTTCGTCTTTGTCTGCGTAACCTTTGCTAAAAGCACACCGGCATTTGCAACCAGGTATCGGCCAGGCTCTATCCAGATCTGATATTTTGAATCCTTGACGGCCTGCAAATTAGTATCGATCTTTGCCAGATCAAGCTCATGTTGTCCCGGTTTTTCAATAACACCCAAGCCCCCACCCAAATCTAGAAATCTGATATCCTTAAATTCGGCGGCAACGTCATTTAAAAAGCCGGCGGTATTGCTCCAGGCATCCGCCTTAAATATATTGCTGCCCACATGGGCATGCAAACCTACAACCTTAACGTTATTCTTTTTCACGAGCGCGTGCAATTCGTCTATTTGATTAGGTGAGACACCAAACTTGGATTTCGAACCGGCTGTCCGGACAAATTTGTGATGGCCCAGGCCCTTACCTGGATCGATACGCACAAAAACCTCTCGGTTTTTAAAAACCTCGGGCCAAGCTGACAATGGATAAATATTATCTAATGTAACATGAACATTCTTTTCAAAACCAAACTCGTATTCGCTTTTTGGCGCAAAGTTTGGCGTGAAAAGGATTCGTTTTGGATCTATCATTGGAAACGTTTTTAAAATATGTCTAATTTCATCTATCGATACACATTCAAAGTCGAAACCGGCGTTGAAGAACATCTTCAAAACTTCCTGATTCCAGTTGGCCTTTACTGAGTAAAAGATTTTATCTACCGATTTTATACCCTTTAAATTTGAAATACGCTGATCTATACTTTCCCCATCGTATACATACAGTGGAGTATTCTTGGCCGCAATTTCAAGTAACCGGTCACGTTTTTTGTGCCACCATTTAGATGGCAAAACGGTTTCACTATCTTTTTTATCCTCGATAAGATCCTTCCATGTTTGACCAAAATAAGGGGCCTTATTTCCCTCCCCAAAAAGTTCCTTGTGAAGCATTTCAACAAGACGCCCTGAATGTTCCTCATCAACCACAAAGGTCAGGTTAAGATCATCCGCGGCTTGCGATATAAGGTAGATCTTATATTCCTCGAAGACCTTCATCGCCGGAGTCAACTCATGCAGGATAGTTCGAATATTTCTTCCGATTAAACTAATTAAGGCGCACGACTCAACTATCTCCACCTTGCAAAATTTTCGCAGGTCGGAGACGAGATTGTTCATATCATCCGATTTCATTGTGTTGGTTGCATGATCCAGTGTGACGGTGACATTAGTCTCTGATGTGGATACGATATCTATAGAAACTCCATGACGTTTGAAACATGTAAATATCTCGGCCAAAAAACCTACCTGATGCCACATCTCAACTGTTTCCATAGAAATTAAAGTAATTCCGATCCTGGAAGATATCGCTTTAATGTGCGCAACATTTCTATCACAATCACCCGTGACCTTGGTACCATCGGCGCTCAGATAACTAAGTGAATGAATAAAAAGTGGAATATTATGTTTTTTGACGGGCTCAATGCAGCGCGGATGAAGGATTTTAGCACCACTTGATGAAACCTCTTGGGCCTCTTCATAATCTAAGGTTTTGATAAGCCTTGCAGATGGCACATGATGCGGATTTGCGGTGTAGACACCTGGCACATCCGTCCAGATCTCACAACCTTCGGCACCCATCTTTGCAGCAAAGTATGCGGCAGAAACGTCGGAACCCCCGCGTCCCAAAAGAACGGTTTCGCCGGCCTTATTTCTTGCAATAAAGCCTTGGGTTATTATGGCTGATTCAGTTTCGCCATTTATTTTGCTGATAATATTATCGTCTTTATCAAAATCGCACGATGATGAGATGTACGCGCGCGCTTTTCTCAGATCATCAAGCTCCCTTGCAAGCAAATACTCTTTGGCATCGTGCCATGAAATGGAAATGCCATTTTTTTTGAGATACTCGCAGCCAATCTTTGTGGACATTAATTCGCCACAGGATAATACCTGGGCATGAACCTTAGGATCAACCCTACCCGCTTTTGAGATATCCTTTGCAAGAATTACAAGAAGATCCAGCTCTTCTTTTATAACCGCTAAATTCACCCCCAACTCATCCGCAATATCTTTATGACGAACCTCTATATCCTTCAATGCCTTTTGATATGAATTGTCGATTGAAGATTTTAAAAGAAGTTCCAGAAGGTCCGAAACGCGGGAAAAGGCCGATATTACGATAAATGGGCGCAGGCCATTTTCGAGCCTTTGCCTTACAACGGAGGCTATGGCCTCCCAGGATTTGAGGGATGACACACTAGTCCCACCAAACTTTAAGACTACCCATCGAGCATTATTGCTGGATTTCACGTCCATATCCCCTATCTACACACTATTTGACATTATTTCAACGGAAATAGTAGTGGGGTCAGACCTTCACTTTCACACTTCGCGCAAAGTCTTGGTATTGCTGACTTTCCGAGGTGCAAAATCGACAAAAGTTAACACCTTTTTTCCGAGACGTTGACTTTTGGAGTTTTTGGCGGCAGGAAATGCTTTATTCATCAATATTAGGGGGAAGTGTGAAAGTGAAGGTCTGACCCCATTACTCGAATTCTTTTATGGCTTCCATTAATTTTTTGGCAAGGTTGGGATCCCAATCGGTGTGCCCTGCAGATTCCACGATCCATAATTTGGATTTTGGGAGTTTCTTGTGCAACGTATATGCATAGAGTGGTGGGGTCATCATATCATAACGACCACTGACCATTGTCATTGGAATGTCTTTGATTTTATCTGCATTCTTTAGAAGTTGATTCCGTTTTAAAAACCAATCATTGGAGCTGTAGTGGTTCTCAAGTAGGGCCAAGCCTTTGGCGCCCGAAAACTTCTCAATTATATCATCAAGAATATGATCAGGTATCTCCAAGCTGGTTATTTTTATTTCATACCAACTCCACAACTTGGAAAACTTTTCACTAACTTCGGGATCATCACTCCTTATCAAATCCATTAGACGTTTCTTATCCAAATTTTTTGAACCCGGTCTCACCTCCTGAGTAACCCTCTCAAAAACCTCTGGGAAATACCTATTTAATCCACCATATTTAAAGGCTATATCGGTTTCTTCCCTTGTCCCCAGAAATGTTGCCCTTAAAACTATCCCGTCAACATTTTGCGGATATTTTTCCGCATATGCCAACGCCAGAGTTGTTCCCCAGGAACCACCGGCAAGAAAAATCTTTTCCAACCTTAAATGGTTACGCAATTTTTCGATATCTTCCACAAGATGTTGCGTGGTATTATCCTTCAATTCATATTCTGGCTTGCTACGTTTACATCCCCTTTGATCAAACATGACAAGTTTAAACTTGCTTGGATTAAAGGCCCCTCGCATATTTTCGCTAAATCCGGCACCCGGTCCACCATGGAGATAGATTGTTGGCTTACCATCAGGATTCCCACTTACCTCATAGTAGATATCATGAATTTCGGAAACTTTCAGGTACCCTTTTTCTAAAATGGTGTGGTTCTTAAAACCGAAGTTAGGTGGAAATGCATGAAGATACGTTGTAGTTAAGAAAATAATTACGAATAATATTATTTTTTTCATATGTAGTTGATAGCATAGTTGTTCAGTTTTTTAAAGTAAAAAAAGGCCCTCCGGTTTTGGCAGAGGGCCCTTTTCGATTACAATCAAATATTCACCACTATAGATTTTCCCAATAGGTTCTTTGAGTCACAACAAAATTGGTGGAGATAACTAAGATAAATTTGACGATCCTCATCACAAAAGAAAACGCGTTGTCGTCTGTTCCCTCGTTGAATGATGTGGTGTGGATAACTAAGCACTTTTCCGAATTAATTGTCGTGTCCCGCGATTTAAAAAACAAGCACGGGGTGACGAAAATTAAGCACTTTTCCGAATTAAGTGTCGTGTCCCGCGATTTACGCGATTTTGATTTTCTCCAAACATTAGAAAAATATCGAATAAATTCGAAGGTTTTTAGAGTTTTTATTAAATTTATTTGACACTTTCTGGGTTTTGTTGTAACATGTTGATTATGAAGAGAAATATTAACTATATTTTAGAGGATTTTTTTAGGGATGCTACTGGTTCAGAATCGAAGGTTTTGCTCGTTGAGGGCGCAAGACAAGTGGGAAAAACATATTTGGTTGAAAGTGTCCTAAAAGGCTTGGATCAAAGCAGGGTGATTTCTATCAATCTTGAAAAAGAAAAGGATCTCAAACTTGAAATAGAAGAACTCAAAAACTTTAACGAGTTTACTCAATGGTTAAATTTTAAAAAAGGATTCAAAAACAATCAAGTATATACAGTTTTTATTGATGAGGCGCAAGAGAGCAGGAATTTGGGATCCTATGTTCTTTCCATGAAAGAAGAGTGGAAAAACACCAAAGTTATTCTAACAGGCTCAAGTATGAATAAGCTTTTTGACGGCAGCGCCAGGGTCCCGGTGGGGAGAATAGAGTATTTAACCGTTTGGCCATTTAGTTTTTTAGAATTTTTGAAATTCGGGGATTTTACGAACCAGATAGAGTTTATCCTGAATTTCGGCTTAGATGATAAAACATCTGATACAGTTCATAGTCAGTTACTAAGCAAATATGATGAATATCTATCTGTCGGCGGAATGCCAGAGGTCGTAAAATCTTTTTATAAAGAAAAGGATTTCGTGCAGACTTTACGCTTCATAATTGCTTCACAGCAAGATGATTTTCAGAGAAAAGAAGCAAATTTGAAAAATAATTTATTTATCGATGCAATAAAGGCGATTTCCAATGATATCGGATATCCGTTCAAAAAAACTCATATCTCAAAAAATGATTACGATGCCTCGGCAGTGCTATCACTTTTAAAACAATGGTATATTGTATTAGAAGTTGAACAGAAAGGCTCTGCCCCAACTCAAAATAATTTTTACCCCAAAGAATATCTTTATGACTTGGGGCTTTTAAGAATCTTGAGAGAGACCTCCGTTCCTAAAATTTCTGCAGTAAATACCCTTAATGAAAAATTGAGGACCCCTTTGGGTGGTCTAATTGAGAATGCTATTTTGCTTAATATGCTTGAAGGCAAGGGCGGCTTTTATGAAATAAATGGCTGGAAAAACAAATTAGGCAAAGAAGTAGATTTTATTTACAAGGACATGGAAAACACCTTGCCAATAGAGGTTAAGGCTAGTTTGAAAGTTACAAATAGACACGCAAAAAACCTTATTCACTATCTATCTGAGCATAAATTAAAAACTGGATTGTTAATTTCCTTAGATAAACCCAAAAAAATGAAGATGCACGGATTCAATATTATAAATATTCCCGCATATCTATTTTCACAAAATATCATTAATGAACTGACTAATGTCGCGTCCCCCGATTTCGACGACTTCTAAATTAAACCTCTTGCATATAGCTAATGACAATATTTATTATTTTTTGCACTGTTTCATTGCAATTTTTAAAACAAATATTGTCCAAAACATCTGCTCCATATTTTCGAAAGAGATCGCTAAGCAAAGCGTGTATGAAAGATTGCGTTGTCGAATCAATTCCTTCAAAATCCAAAACAACTTCTTCCTTTTGATCCAAAGATGGAATGATTTGGTTTAATCTAATATCTTTTGCCAAATCTTTATTTTCTGCAAAACTATCAAGATATGAAATTAATTTAATCTCCATCATATAAACCTCGCCTTTTTATATTTTGACTTTTTTTGTTCCTTGATTACTCTTACATAAGTATCTCTTATGAAATCCAACAACAACGAAAATTCCGGTCTATCATCAAGCGAAATATCAATCCCCACAGCGGTGCCTTGCCAATAAGGGAAATCGTCTTTTTTTGAATGTCTATCCTTAAAAGGATCACTACATAAACGTATTCTCTTTGCAGCAGAGGTGCTCTTGAGCAGTTTATACATGGCATTGCCGCTGTAGATCATAAAAAAGTCTCTATTAACTTTTGCAATAGATTTTATAAAAAATAGGCCAGCACCTGCATTAAATTCGGTGCCCCCCGTTTTTTTTGTTGTTCCAGTGATGCCGGGAGTTAATGCCAATCCTATAGCCTCCATATCAGAACCTGTTTTATAAGATAAATTAATTGCCTTTTTAATTCCGATACCAGCATCAACAATACCAATTCTTATGGTATTACTTTTCTTATAAAACTGCGCACACAATATGGCGCCCACGTTTGAACAAGAGTGCTCAAATACATTTCTCACTAATTCACTTATTATATACTTAATGGGGTCGGCTTGATGGGGTTCAAGATGCAATAACGGAACCATATCAGTAATAAAACTTGACACTTCTTCTGAGCTAGTAATTTTTGCCAGAGGAATAAATCGCCCCGCTGCTTCGTGCTCAGTAATTATTATGCCAGATTTTAGCCCAAGTAGTTTAAATAATCCTATTCTTTCGAGATAGTGTTTTGATGTGGCTTCTAATTTTTCAAATGAAATATTCGCAGAATCGATTTTCAAACCCAAGGCCGCAACCATTGCCAAAACCACAGGATGAATCGATATCCATTTTTTGTTAGCAGTTATTTCTAATGCATTAGGATCTTCATTATCAAAAGAATATAGAAATGAATCGATGTTTCCCAAAAAGGCACTATTTGATAGATGAATTTTCATATTTTAACCGGGAATCCCGGGTTAATTTATTTTAACCGGGAATCCCGGTAATATTATGTGATTTGCGCAAAAAAATCAAGCACAATGTTTTATGGGCATAATGCTAAATCTGGTTAACTTGTTGATATTATTATAATTTAGAGTAACTTCGAAATTTCGGAGACACACCAAATAATCACTAAGCTCTAAGTTCTATCGGAAGGGGGGTTAAGTCTTGCGTTTCGCGTTTTGCGAGGTCCGATCATATCAAAACGCGAAACGCAAGACTTAACCCCTGCACGAAAATTAAGCACTTTTCCGAATTAATTGTCGTGTCCCCCGAATTTGAAACAACGATCTGGCCGAATGCCTTCTTGAATTCATTAGCTTTTTAGGCTTAAAGTGTCGCGTCCCCCGATTTATTTATCCTCTCTTTAGCCAAAACCTCTTGTATCACGTGCAACCTCTTGTTTTCTTTCATTGTCAGTATCATCCTTTCAACCTCCTGCTTCTTCCCCGCAGAAGGTTATACTACTGACATAGTCGCTTGGGCAATTACCCTGACATAATCGCTTGGGTACCACACCCGATTTAAAAATTCTTGGAAGCCTTCACTTAGTGTGTTAGAATGCTGGTCCAAGATAGTGTCAAAAGTTGTCATGAAAAAACGAAACAGCCTGCCTCGCCCTTGCTCGGCAAGCAGGCTGTTTCAAATTAAATTGTTTTGACAGTACCTGGTCCAATTAAAGGAGGGGTGTA
>CAZHVX010000093.1:2033-8487 GCA_964536295.1 uncultured Pseudomonadota bacterium | reverse complement strand
TTCGGCCGTTAATATTTAGGCTTGGATGAACGGCCTCTTGAGGCCGCGCAACCGATTCGCCAAACTACTTTGTACTTCGACATCACTGGTCCTCACAAATGACTTATCAAAAATGTAAGGGGCATTGGGGTGTCGTTTGAGCGGCCATCACGGAGGCACCATCTAAGCCTTATGAATATTGTGCCGACGTGGGCTCCGATTTCGCGGCGTCTGAGCGAAATCGGAAAAGCGAAAACGATTCCCCAATGGCGCGTTTTTTTGATAAGTCCTATAAATTATCAATATGTAAAGTTGGGGGATTATTGGATGAGCATGCAGTCGCCGTAACTAAAGAGACGGTATCTGGAGTGGATGGCCTCGTCATACATTTTCAAAATAAAATCACGTTCTGCGAATGCCGATACCATCATAATTAGTGTGGACTTTGGTTGGTGAAAATTAGTTAAAATAGAATCAACGATCTTAAACTTATATTCAGGATAGATGAAAATGTTTGTATAGTCATTTGTGGGTCTGATTTCATTCGGACCGGATGCGGCGGCTTCCAGTGCCCTTACAGTAGTGGTCCCTACGGCAATTATTCTTTTATTGTTTGCCTTTGCGTGGTTGATGATATTTGCCGATTCCTCTGATACGTTAAAAAACTCCCCGTGCATAGTGTGATTGGTAATGTCTTCTTCACGTACAGGCGCAAAGGTGTCCATGCTTACATGTAACGATAATGTGGTTATTCTAACTCCCCGCTCTTTTATTGAATTGAGGATGTTATCGGTTATATGTAGACCCGCTGTTGGTGCTGCAACTGATCCATATTCCTTCGCAAAAACCGTTTGATACCTTTTTTTATCGCTTAATGAATAATCCTTTTTTGTTTTACGTTTTATGTATGGTGGCAATGGTGGTACGCCGTATTTTTCGAACTCTTTCAGGATGTTTTCCTGTGTGGAAAATTCAATAGTTAATATCTGATCTTTTTTTGATAATATTTTGCCATATAAAGTATCGCCAAATTTGATTATTTCATTTTCCTTAAGTCGCTTGCTTTTCTTTGCAATACAGTTCCAAATTTTTGATGCGACATCAAATTTATTTTTCTTAACATCAGAAGCGTTGACGAGGAGCACCTCTATTTCGGCCCCCGTGTCCCGTGTTCCAAAGAGTCGTGCCGGGATGACCCTGGATTCATTTAACACAAAAACATCTCCCTCGTTTAGAAATTGGGGGAGCTTTAGGATATTTGAATGAATGAAGGATTTTCGGCTTTGATTGATAACCATCATACGCGATGAGTCACGTTGATCTAACGGATGCTGTGCAACCAATTCTTCAGGATATGTATAATCGAAATCGCTGAGTTTCATAATATTTAGAATTTTTTCTCTAAAACGGCATAGCGTTAATATGCTCTGCCTAATTTTGCCTTTGGGTAGTAGAATTCTAAAATATCTTTATAGCCAAAGCCCTTATCAGCCATGTTTTTTGCTCCCCATTGTGAAAGACCCACGCCATGGCCAAAACCTTTGCCGGTAAATTTAAATGAATTACCCTCTGTGGTTATTATAAAGTTTGTGCTCCTTATTTTTTTTGGGCCAACAAGCATTCGTAGTTTATTTGCAGACAAAGATATAGAACCTTTATCTGAGATTATTTTTATATCGTCCACGCGATTAACATTTTGATTATTTAAGACCTTGATTTCCTTAATGGACGATATTGTAAGACCGTCTTTTTTTAAGACTTGTATGAGCTGATTGGGCGTTATTAGATATGTCCAGTCGTTGTTTGGACAATTTTCGCTGTATGGATCGTTGATGCCTTCCATGCCGTATTTTTTCTGCCATACCTGCTCGCCTGTTGTTGTTTGACCACCGGAGCAACTGTGAAAAAAGGCCTTTATCAATTTTCCATTATGAAAGAGAGTCTCTCCCTTTGTTTGATAAACCAACAGCTCTGTGTTTTTGTCCTCTCGGGCAACGCCGTGGTAGACCTGATCCATCATAGTTGCTTCAACATCATAGAGCTTGCTTTGTGTTGGATCTTCTCTGTACTTTTTTTGATATAATGCATATGTCCGGGCAGCGACGGCCTGCGCTTTTTTGGCCTCAGTGGGCCAGTTGGATGGAACTTCGCTATTAACAACTCCGACTAGGTAATCTTCCAATTTGAGATTGTTAACAACAACAAGTGTGCCGTTGCCTTCATGATAAATATCAAGGTCCCCCCTGTAACTTTTTCCATTTACCTCAAATGTTGGTGTGGAACTTTTTACAGCTATGCGATTTTGTGAAATCAATTCGTTGTTAACTAAAAAACCATTTTCATGGAATATAATTTTTGCAGATCTGGTTCTAAAAATTGGTTGTCCACGATTTGATCCATAAGCTTGGATTACTAAACTTTTACCCGAGATAGTTGCTTCAGTTTTGTCCTTTAATATGGCTACGCGGATACCATCTTTTTTGTATATTGCATTAGCAGAAGATGTTGCGAATAGGAGTGTGATCAAAAATAATATAAAAAATTGTTTACTCATGATTCGATAAGATTTCATACCTATTTTCCCAAGTCAACACCTCGGTGCCAGGCACCGCGGGAAAAGATGTTTTTTTGGGATTTGGGCGGTGTTACAAGAACCGGTTTTGCCAATAATTATGGGAGTGGTGGAAAATACTGTTTTTTCAAAAATTGTCATCCCTGCGAAGGCAGGGATCCAGTAATTTCAATAAGTTCTGGATCCCTGCCTTCGCAGGGATGACATCGAAAGGCATTTTCCACCACTCCCATTATAGCTAACATGCTGAAAAATAAGAAAACGTCATATCTGTTTGAAATCATAGGGCATTTTCGAAAAATCTTATTTTTCAAATAGTTAAGAAAAGCTTTGTTAAAATCATTTACTTATAAACGGCTTTAAAGCCACATAGAAGGCGTTTTCCGCGGTGCCTGGTGCCGAAAAAAGTGCGCAACTTGTTTGCTTTCCAGCCGATAAGTTTACAGAAGCGGATTAATCCGCATTTAAAGGATTGTGTTATTTTTTAAAAAGGGCTAAATAATGTCGAATATGTCTGATAACAATGAAAATATTGAGGTTATCGAGCCAATAGAAAATAAGGATGATTTTCGCCTGGTGCAGTTGTCTGTGCCGGTTAAGATAGTTCTTTTTACTGGAATAATTTACGTTGTGGTGATGGCGCTTGCCTCTGTTTTTTTTACATTTGTGTCATCAAAGGGGATCGACGGTTTATTGGGCTTATCGATTACGATTTGGTCAGGTGCGGGGCAGGCAGTTTTGATTGGAGTTCTTGTCGCGATTTCATCTCATATCTTTTTAAACAAACCACTTAAAACATTAGCTGAAGAAATTTCAAAGGTTCATGAAGAGGATTATTCTATCAACGCACCAAAGCTTGGTAATGACGAGATAGGTGATTTAGCCAAAAGTTTTAATAAAATGTTGTCCAAGATTACACATCTTTCCGCATCTCATAGTGAGGCAACTCAGGATCTTGAAATTGCAAAGAGAGAACTGTGTTTAAAAGAATCACTGGAAGAAAAAACAAAGATAATCGAGAAAACAAATATGCGTCTTTCAGATCACGTCAAAGATCTACAGATGCTTTATGAAATTGGTCAGGCATTAAATGCAATTATTGATCTGGATTCTTTGCATAAAGTTATCGTTGACGTTTTGGAAAAAAGGCTTGAATCGCAGGAGTTTGCTTTGCTTATGCTTGATGACAATGAACAAACGCTCGCCGTGACGGCTGCATATGGTTTTAGGGATGTTGAGCGTGTTAAAAAAGTTGTGATGCGTTTGGGCGAAGGTATTTCTGGCAAGGTTGCCGCCAAAGGCGAGGCCGTTTATATCAGGGATATGAAGGTTGAGGGCGGGTTTGTTCCATACCTGGGGTCGGTGGGGCATACAGGCTCGGTTCTTTGTCTTCCATTAAAACATCAGGATAAAGTTTTGGGAGTTATTACTTTCGGAAGAATAGATTTAGATGCTTTTTCTGATAGCGATATCCAGGTTTTAACTATGGTGGCTAACCAGATAGCATTGGCTGTCGAAAACGCGAAGCTTTATACAAAAACGTGCCAATTATCATTAACTGACGAGTTGACGGGATTATATAATAGGCGACACATGCAAAGCGTTTTGCAGATCGAGTGGAAGCGTGCCACTCGTTTTAAGAGAAGCATTTCTGTTTTAATGATTGATATCGATCATTTTAAAAAATTTAATGATCATTATGGCCATGTTGCAGGAGATAAGGTTTTAAGAAAAATTTCAATGCTTTTGAAAAGTCATGTTCGTGAAGTTGATAATATGTCAAGGTTTGGAGGCGAGGAATTCGTTGCCATTCTTCCAGATACCGATAAAGCCGGCGCTATGGCTGTGGCTGAGAAACTACGCAAGTTGGTTTTGAGGCAAAATTTTGGTGTCGATGCAACGGATATTCCAAGTGTTACAATCAGTGTGGGAGTAGCATCATATCCAGATGATGCCTTAGAACAGGACGATCTAATTGACCATGCGGATATTGCCCTTTATGAGGCTAAAGATACCGGAAGAAACTGTGTCATAGCATATCCAGACTCACTTCAACCCTCTTCATATTACGAAAAACGTGAGTCGAAAAAGAAAAACTCTTTTGTCTAAACCAACGCACAACATTATCGTTACAGTGTTTGTATTGGCATGCGTGTTCATAGCCGATGCATGGAAGAAGATGAGCTTTAAGGTAGAGACCAGATTAACTTAAACCAAGTTCTTTAATCACAATCTGCATATCATCCCAAACGGGACGCTTCATTGCCGGATTTCTAAGTAGGAATGCCGGATGATATGTGGGGAGCACTTTAATTCCATTCCAGTTATGAATCTTTCCGCGCAACATTGAAATTTTTTCCTCTGTATTAAGAATCGTTTGAGCACCAAAGGTTCCAAGGCAAACTATGATCTTTGGTTTGATGGTATCGATCTGCTTCATTAAAAATGGCATGCAGATTTTAATTTCATCTGGGGCCGGATTTCTGTTCTCTGGTGGTCTGCAGTTGTGTACCACGCCTCCTGCTGTGACAAAGTTGTTTGTGTCTTCAACATCGATGCAATAGAAAGTTTTATCCGTTCCATGGTGAAAAACTTTTTTAGCAATTACTTGATCAAAAAAAGTTTCTGGTTCGCTTGCTGAATAAAGTTTTCGATTAAATGGAATTTCTGATCTAATATCTGGATGAAGCTTCCATCTCATGCTAGGGGGCACATATGGGGATATAGTCTTAGAAAGTTTTTTTGTAAAATCGACATTAAAAAATATCCTATTTCCTCTAATATAGTTTTCAATTCCCAGTTTTTTAATGCCCTTTGAAAGAATTTTTATATCTTCAGGTTTAAACGCGCAGGTGGCTATTTCTGCGCTTGGTTGACGATTTGGGCGGATCCTCATGTAACCATCATCCATAAACCATATTGCAAGAGTCATAGGTGTAAGTTCTTCTGCTAAAGATTGGGGGACAATCTTAGTGTTATTGCTATCATAAAATCTGCTCCTGATGGTTCTCAAGCTTCTGTGAGAAGAGGTATAACATTGAATTATAGGATAACGTTTCTTGAAACCAGCAGAGACGTTGTAATGTTTAAATGAACAATTCAGTTCCTTGTGAAGAAGCCTTATTTTAAATTTTGCATAATCTTCTTGTTTAACTGAATGTGAAAATGAAAGGTAGGACTGTCTTTTGGTTATGTGGCCATCACCTAATAACATTCCATAAACTATGTCCTTTACATTTTTAGAGAGTCCTTGACCAATTGCAATAAGATCTTTTTTTTGAAGATTTTGAACCTCTACGTATCCCCTTTTTGTTAACACTGGATGATTGTGGGTTAGTTGTATGGCACATTTGTATGGGCCTGCAGGTCTAGCTGATTTAAAACTCATTTTATAGACCTTTCTACTGCCTAGCTCTGTTGCATGCCATCCAACTACACGTTTGTTGACAATTTTTCCATTAGTATCAATAGATTTAACGGTGCCTTTGTATCTATGCTTAACAAGCCTACCAATTCTTTCCCACTTACCATTGCCCATTTGAACCATTGCGTTATATCTGAGACATTTCACGACATTGGCAATGTAGACATCGCTTCGTTGTATTTTCATCGCCTCGATGATCTTGGTTAAAAGTTGTCCAGCGCGTCCTACAAAGGGGATTCCCTGTTTGTCTTCGTCTCTACCAGGACCTTCACCCACAAACATCAGGTCTGCATTTGGATTGCCGACACCAAAAACAACATTCGTTCTTTGCTCGCAAAGCCTGCAACGTTTACAATCCCCAATCTCATCCCGAAGTTCATCCAATAACCTTTGGTTATTCATGCCGGCTGCAAGGCCTTGATTGTCGGTCGCTGATTTCTGGTTACTGGTTATTGGCCTCTGGTTACTGTTCTCACAAA
>CAZHVX010000093.1:0-1933 GCA_964536295.1 uncultured Pseudomonadota bacterium | reverse complement strand
GAAACAAAGCGACTATAATCACCACCATGTTGGTTGTCTACCTAATAATTTCCGTGATTTTATTTATCATTTTTCCATTGGATCTCTTGGCCTGGGGCCCAGGTTTCCACTTAGAGATAGCTCTTAACATGTTGGAAAAGATTGCCCTATTATCACCGATAATTGCTCCGGTGATTAAGAAATTTCCCAAATACTATGTTTATGGAGCAGTTAGTCCGGACATTATTGTTGGAAAAAAATATGCCGGGTTCATGCACCACTGCCATAATTGGAGGATAGGGAAATTGATTTTAGAGGAGGCCGAGACAGAGGAACAAAGGTCGGCGGCATATGGATATCTTACACACCTTGCGGCCGATGTTGTTGCTCACAATTATTATATTCCATTTAAGATTATTCGGAGTTATTCAACAAAATTCTTACATCACACATATTGGGAAATGAGATTTGATCTGTCTGTTCCTGGTAAAGTTTGGGGTCAGGTTAGTGAAGTCGTGAAGCGTGATTTTTCGCAATTTGATATCTTGCTAGACAAGATATTAAAAAAGACCTTCTTTTCATTTAAGACCAATAAAAGAATATTTTCTAGCATAGTTATTGCCCAAAAGATGAAAGTTATGAGGCAAAGCCTTGAGATGTATGCAGGCAAATCACAATGGGCCCTAGGGGACGAGAGCATTAAACATTACAGAGAATTGACATATGATACTGTGGAAGATTTTTTGACCAATATGGGCAAGGCCCAGTGTTTGGATGTAAATCCGGCGGGTATAAGAAAATTGTCATACGCAAAAGATATGAGAAAAAGGCTCAAACACTTTGTAAAAAAACGTTTGATAACGGGTGTCGAGGCCGAAGCTTTGATCGCTAAGATTAAGGATCATTTGTTCGAAAATGTATATAGGGCAGATGTTGATTTGCCCGATGTTTATGATGTAATGTGAAAAAGAGAGTATGATGAGGAATAAAATTATAAAACCACAGAGCGCACAGAGTTTTATTAAAACAATAAACCTTCTCAGTGTTCTCTGTGGTTAAGATTTGAAGACTGTATTATGAAAAAATATTTACCAATTGTTACAAAGTTGTTTGTTACATTAGCTCTAATCATGTGGCTTGTTTCTCGTGTAGATCTTTCGCTCGTGAAAGATAATATATTCAAAATATCCTTGGCGAATATTTTATTTTTGGTGATATTGTCTTTTTTGGGCCAATCGATCAACGCATTAAGGTGGAGATACCTGGCATGTAACCTCTCTCACCGCAGTTCCGCATTTACATATATCAGAATGGGGTTTATAGGGGCATTTTTCAATCACTTTATGCCTACCTCGATTGGTGGCGATTTTGGGCGCGCCGGCTTGTTGGCAAAAAAAGAGGGGATAGCCTATTCCGAGGCCCTCTCTGTTACCTTTATGCAGCGCCTTACGGGCTTTTCAATTTTAATATTATCTGCATTTATTGGTGGAGTTTATTTTTACTATGAAACACACGAAATATCGGTAATGATTTGGTCATCTGGATGTTTTGTGGGTATTGTGTTTTTATCGTTACTGATATTTACACCAATAATGGATAAGCTGTTTCAAATGTTACCGTCATTTATAAACGAGTTTATTTTTCATGTTAGGCGTTATAGAAAATGGGGAAAAATTGTTTTAGGATCCTTTGCTATATCGATAATTTTTTATTTTATAGAATATCTAACTCACTGGCTGATACTAAGATTTATGGGATTTGAGATCCCAATTTATTATGCCATTGCGTTGGTTCCGATGATTTATCTGGTGGCGCTCCTTCCAATTAGTATCAATGGGCTGGGGTTGAAAGAAAATGCCTACGTATTTTTCTTTGGTCTAATCGGAATAGGCTCCGAGGCTGCGCTCTCCATGGCTGTTATAATGCTGTTTTTGGTGTTATTACAGGGCTTGAT
>CAZHVX010000092.1:0-8594 GCA_964536295.1 uncultured Pseudomonadota bacterium | reverse complement strand
GACATTGTCTGAAAGAGATATGTGGAGATCTAAGTTGTTTGCATGCCATCTGTAATTTATTAATTCTTCAATTATATTAATTGTTTTGTGAAAACCAAGATCAGTAATTGTTGTCTGCGCAAGCTTATCATTTGCATCCATCATATCTGACAGTGTTTGATTCACGGTGGATCTAATCACTAGGTCAGATTCCTTTTTGTCCCATATTCCGAAATCGGGTTTGATATTCAAAAGAACGGCGTTTTCCTTTAATATCCTGGCGCAAAATCCGTGAAATGTATGAACGTACGCGTTAGCTATCTCGGCTGGGTGTGGCAAAACATCAATGAGCCGGCTTTTAAGCTCTGCTGAGGCCTTTTCGGTGAAGGTGATAGCCAATATTCCGGATATATCTGTGTCATGAGACTGGAGTATCTTTTGACATCTGCCAATAAGGACCCGGGTTTTGCCGGAACCGGCTCCGGCAATGACACTTATCGACCTATCAATACCGTTGATAACTTTTTTTTGATTTGAAGTATATTGTTGCATTGTTAAATGGCTGAATGGTTGAGAGTGGCTAAATGGACAAAATAACCATTTAACCATATAACCATTTAACCATAATTATGTTAGCTTCCTATATTCATATCTACAGATATCTTTCCATCCACAATAGTGCTGACAATCCTTCGGATTTGCAGCAAAGTATCCGCGATACATTTCAGTAATATAATGTTTCATTATATTAATTGCTTTTTCATTGATGCTTTCAAAATCTTCCTCTGCAAGGAGAGACTTCGATCTCGATCCAACAAAAAACAGCTTCGTATTGAAACCTTTTATTGCTATACCATGATCACGCGAGTTGTTTTTTAATGATATTAAAAAAGCACCAGCAATCTTGTAATCCTTAAAGATTTGTTTTACCGCCTTGCAATATAGGGGTAGTTGCAAATGGAGTTCATTGTTTATTGCCGAAACTACGCTAGTTGTGTTTCCCGATTTGTAATCGTAAATCACAATTTCCTTAGTGGCTTCGTCGACATCAATTCGGTCTATAACTCCCCGTATTTTAATGTCTTTTTTGAGCTCAAGGTGGTTAATGATAAGGGGGGGGTTGTTATCTATCCCAAAGAATAGTTCGAAATGTTTTGGATAAACCTTAAATGGAAGCCCCTTCAAAATAGTAATTTCTGTGTTAATCAACGTCTTTACGGTGTTGATGAAATAGTCCTTAAGGTATCCTATCATTGATTCAGAGATATAACGTATAGACTCACGCTCGCTTTCAATTGCATTGTTAACATGTGCTTCAACTTTAGATATTAGTTTGTTGTGAGCTGAAATATCCGTGATTGCATCAATTAAAAGTGAGGTGTTTTCCTTTAATATAGTTTCCAATGCCAGATGAACGATTTTTCCCTTATCCTTTGGCTTGCCATCTGGGGGTTCATCTTCATCACCATCAATATTTAAGAGCCTTTGTGTAAAAAATGTAAATGGACATGTGGCGTATTCCTTAAGTTGGGAATTGCTAAAGGTCCTGGCATCTAGGCCTTGACGTATATCATCCATGGATGGCGAGTTCTCTAAAATTCCGTGATATTCGGGAGTGAATGGAGAGTTGATTTTGCGTTCATTTTCTATTTTTATTCTCTGAGGTAGGTCATTTCTGACGATGCTGGAATTGGGTTTGTACGACGAGATGTGTTCCGGTTCCTGAATGTTATATGAAAGTGGAGAAGCCGAAAGCTCGTTTCCTAACGAATTGTATGACGACATCGTTAATATTATCTTTGTATTTTGATTCATCAATATCCAATTAAATAGAGAGAGCTCCACATTGAAATCATTTTCTGGTGCGGTTTTGAAGTGGTTCAAAGTGCTCTGATATGGATTGTCAAAAAGATCAGGTTCGTTGAAGAAATATCCAACGGACGTAATCCTTGGATAGTTGTCGCTATCAAAGTTTGGAATAAAAAGATGCTTTACATCAATAGTGGGCGCATCTTCGAAGGTGTAAAATTTAATTGGTGTTCTAAAGTTTTCATAATAGATGGGTTTGTGAGATAATTCATCCTCTAAGATTTCCAAAAAATGATTAACTTTGATTTTTCCAATTTCTCCAAGTTCATCTGCGAAGGTTAATTTGTTTATGATGTCATTCCAATCATTGATCCCTTTTATCTCTTTGATGGCAGGGATCGACAGGGTGGTAACATTGAATTTTTCGGTAAGTGAGGCCTTTTTTATGTAATCGTCCGTCAGTTTGTTGATAAATTTGCAATATTCGGTGATGGTTCCCTCTTTTTTAAAATCCGTAATCTGTGACATTATATGCTGTGATAGTTTTTTCAGTATGAGGTGATTGTCCTTAAAGGCCCCTTGTCCTAGGCCCCTATCAGATAATAGAAGCGCTATCCTGCTAAATAGAGAATGAGGTTTTCTTAAAAGTATTCCTATTTGTTGAGGATCGGTTCCACTATTTACTAGGGATATAATGCTATCCACAATGTAATTTAGTTCCTGTTCGGGGGTTGGTAGGGCATAGTGAGATATGTTTGATGTATTAACGTCTCCGCAATTATGAATCTTGATATCTGAAATCTTTCCAAAAGCCTCAATTATCTCCGAGTCATGTTTATTTAAAGTATCGATTTCTATTTTTATATTTTCATAATTGTTGTTTATTTCTTTAATCAAATTTAGAATGTCGTAATCAAGTTTTATTGAAAGATCAAAATAAATAGAATCAAACTTTGTTAGAACTTCACAGGTTCTGTTGTTTAGATTCTGAATGGCTTGTATGTAAAGATCTGCAGGATCCAAGAAATTCAATTCACTCTGAATTTGTTCGTATTTTGTATATACACGCAATAAATCATTTTCTTTATCGCTTCCACCCTTTTCAAGCATTTTGCATAACTCCGTTGAGGAAATGCAGTTTCGTTTAATCTTCGAGATTGCCTTCGCGAATTCATTTTTAATTGCTGGCCAATGTTTCATTTTATCAAAATACTTCAATTCTGAATTTTGCATGGACTTGTAGACAATCAAATCGTGGCAGCTTTCACTAATTGTAATATTATTGGGCGCGGCCATATATTTTAAAAAATCACCAAAAATCTGAAGATTAGATAATATTAAAACATCATTATTTGTTTCTTCTATAAATCGTTTGCCCGTTTCACTTAATGATTGATTTGAACCAAATAGATAAAGTGAACTTTCGTCAAAGGTGTGCCTAGATTTTTTTGGGCCAGATAAAATGTTTAAGGTAAAGGACATTGTTCGAGATCATTTCCCAGCTCCTTGATGGTGTCAAGTGGTGAAGGTTGAAATTCCTTTATTTATCGATTATTTAGATATACAAAATGTTTTGGGGTTGTATGCATGAAAATGGACATTATTTAATATAATCAGGGAGTTACGACCACAAATGTTTATTGACATTGTCCCTTTTTGTTATTATCGTGCGCGGGCAATTTGCATTGAACTAACAAAAATTTTTGGAGGAAAAATGGATCAAGGACTTTTATCTAAAATGTCGGATTATGGACATGAACAAATTGTGTTTTTTCAGAATGATGAAGTTGGACTAAAAGCGATAGTGGCGATTCATAACACTGTCTTGGGACCAGCTCTGGGTGGAACGAGGATGTGGAATTATGCATCAGAAGAAGATGCCCTAAAGGATGTTTTAAGGTTGTCTCGTGGAATGACTTACAAGGCTGCGGCAGCAGGCTTGAGCCTTGGTGGTGGAAAAGCCGTTATTATCGGTGATCCCCAAAAAGACAAGAGCCAAGCGCTATTTAAGATGTATGGAAGATGTATGAATTCCTTAGGCGGAAGATACATTACAGCTGAAGATGTCAATACCAGTGTGGATGACATGGAAGCCGTATTTTCTGAGACAGATTATGTGGTTGGAATCGATAAAAGCCACGGTGGTAGTGGTGATCCATCGCCATTTACTGCTTTGGGAACCTATCATGGGATTAGAGCCTGTTTGAAGCGTGCTTTAAACAAAGATAGCTTTAATGGTGTTAGCGTTGCAATTCAAGGGGCCGGTTCCGTAGGTGGGAAAATGGCCAAAATTCTTTCTAAGGAAGGCGCGAAGGTTTTTATCAGCGATATTTTTGAGGATAAGATTGAGAAAGTAAAGGAGGAATGTCCCAATGTGGAAGTGGTGCCGTCGGGCGACATAGTTACGATGGATTGTGATGTTTTTTCTCCATGTGCATTAGGCGCGATAATAAACGACAAAACAGTTGAAAATTTAAAATGTAAGATAGTAGCTGGCGCTGCAAATAATCAACTCGATAGATTAGAGCATGGGGATGTTTTAAAAAAGAGAAAAATCCTTTATGCTCCGGATTACGTCATTAACGCCGGTGGTTTAATCAATGTGTCTCTTGAGCTTGAAGGCTATAGCCCGGATAGGGCAGAACGTCTTACCCGTAATATTTATGAGAGTTTGATGAATGTATTCGATATCTCCGAAAAAGAAAATATAAGCACTGCCAAGTCAGCTGATCATATGGTCGAAAAGCGTTTAAAACAAATGGTTGAGACAAACAAAATGTTTTCAAAAGACAGAAAATCATTGTTACAAAGAATTCATACCAGACGATAGAAGGAGGATGTAATGACAAATAAAAAATTAAATTATGATGAAGTTTATAATTCCTGGAAATGGGAAATCCCAGAATATTACAATTTCAGTTTTGATGTCGTCGATAAATGGGCCCAGATGGATAAAACAAAACTGGCGCTTGTTTCAGTTGCGCCGGATGGCTCAACTGCCAAATTGGACACTTTTTATGAACTGATGGTGCAATCTAACAAGGTGGCCAACCTTTTCTTGGAGCTTGGTTTCAAGAAGGGTGACAAGGTTCTTGTTATATCCGATTCTGTAGCCGAGTGGTATTACTGCGTGTTGGGGATGCTCAAGCTGGGTATAATTCCCATGCCAGGGACCACGCTTCTTACTCCGCATGATATTGAATATAGATTGAATCGTTCCGAAGGGGTTGGAATTATCACAAATATGAATCACGCCGATTCTGTTGAAGAGGCGTTGAAAAAATATCCCAGTGTTAAACAAAAGATACTTATGAACGGTTCCAAACCTGGTTGGGTTGATCTTTGTGCGAAAATGAGGGAGATGCCAATACATTTGGATAAAAATAAGGTTGAAAAAACAAAGAGCTCGGATCCATTGATGATCTATTTCACATCGGGCACAACCGGAAATCCCAAAATGGTGTTGCATACCCATGCGTATCCTTTGGGTCATGAGGTGACGGCAAGGTTCTGTCAGGATTTGAAACCGACCGATCTGCACTGGACCGTTTCCGATCCGGGTTGGGCGAAATGTGCATGGGGCAAGCTTTTTGGGCAGATGATCGTTGGTGCGGCGATAATCCAGTGGGATAATCCGGGTAGATTTGATGCCGCGGGCCTTTTGGGATTAATCGAACGATATGGTGTTACAACATTTTGTGCGCCGCCAACGGTATACAGGATGATGATTCAAGCTGATCTTAAGAAATATAAATTAAGCTTAAGACATTGTCTGAGCGCGGGAGAACCTTTGAATCCTGAAGTTATTAAGGTCTGGAAAGATGCGTTCAATCTTGATATCTATGATTTCTTCGGCCAGACAGAAACCGTGGCGCTTCTTGCAAATTTTTCGTTCTTGCCGGTTAAGTATGGCTCGGTTGGTTTGCCAACTCCTGGACATGATGTAAGGGTCATTGATGAAAACTTAAAGGAATGTCCTCCAATGGAAGAGGGGCAAATCGCTTTGCGTATCGATAAAAGTAAGCCAAGACCCCCGGGCCTTATGAAAGAATATTGGAAGGATCCGGATGTGATGGCAAAATCGTTCCAGGGTGAATATTATCTTACGGGTGATAAGGCCTATCGTGATGAAGATGGTTACTTCTGGTTCGTGGGGCGCGATGATGATGTTATTAAGTCGTCAGGTTATAGAATAGGACCCTTTGAGGTTGAATCGGTTCTCATTGAACATCCTGCTGTTGCAGAATCCGCGGTGGTTGGCGTTGAGGACCCGGGTGGCGTCAGAGGAGTTCTTGTTAAGGCGTTTATTGTCTTAGCGCCTGGTTATAAATCATCGGATGAACTTACAAAAGAGATCCAGACATTCGTTAAGGGAAAAACGGCTCCATATAAATATCCAAGGTTAATCGAATATAGAGAAAGTTTACCAAAAACAATTTCTGGAAAGATTTTAAGAAGAGAATTGAGAAAACAAGGATAGAGTCGCTGTCATCGCGAGCCCGATAGGGCGTGGCGATCTCCTAAAGACATGTGCTCATGGGAGATCACTTCGCTATGCTCGTGATGACATAAATAGGAGTATTATCATGCACAAAATGCCACTTAATGAAACGTTGGGACAATTAATCGAACGGATCGCAAATACGTATCCAGATAACGAAGCCCTTGTTTATCCGGATTTAAATATCCGAATGACATACAGGCAATTTGATCAGGAGACAAATAAAGTTGCAAAGGCCTTGCTTGCCATGGGTATCAAAAAAGGCGATCACGTTTCTATCTGGTCCACCAATGTTCCTCAGTGGCCCGTTCTCATGTTCTCACTGGCAAAGGTAGGCGCTGTGTTGATTACCGTCAATACCAACTATAAATCGCACGAGCTGGAATACCTATTAAAACAGTCGGACACAAAGGCGATTTTCCTGATCGAAAAATTCAAGTCCAGTGAATATTTTAATTGGCTCATGAAGGTATTAGATGATGCAGAGTGGAAGGGTGAGGGCAAACTTGAATCCAAAAAACTTCCATTGCTCAAAAATGTGGTGCTCTTTGATGCTCCGACATCGGAGAGGACAATGAACTATGATGATTTTAAAAAGCTTGGAGTTGATATCTCAGATAGTGCCTTGAACGAAGTGAAGAATTCGTTGGGTGAACTTGAAGTTATCAATATGCAATATACATCCGGCACCACAGGATTTCCCAAGGGCGTTATGTTAACGCATCATAACATTGCAAATAATGGATATCTCATTGGTAAGCAGATGAAGCTTTCTGAGAAGGATCGTATGTGTATTCCGGTTCCATTTTTTCACTGCTTCGGTTGTGTTTTGGGGATACTTGCCGCGGTAACCCATGGAACAACGATGCTTCCAGTCGTTACATTTGATCCGGAGCAGGTTCTAAAACTGGTGAGTGATGAAAAATGTACCGTGTTGCACGGTGTCCCAACGATGTTTATTGCGGAACTTAATGTTAAAAATCGCGAAAAATATAATACATCATCACTGAGAACCGGAATTATGGCGGGTGCGCCCTGTCCGGTAGAGGTCATGAATCAAGTTATAAAGGATATGCACTGTTCGCAGATAACGATTGCCTATGGTTTAACCGAAAACTCCCCCGTCATTACGATGACCTCCGTTGATGACGATGTTGCACATCGTACAACAACGGTCGGAAGGACGCTCCCTCCGATGGAGATGAAGGTGGTTAATCCGGAAACGTGTGAGGATTGCAAGCCCGGTGAACAGGGCGAGGTTATAATGGGGGGTGAATGTGTGATGACTGGCTACTACAAGATGGAAGAGGCGACCAAGGCCGCAATAAAGAGCGACTGGTTGCACTCCGGCGATCTTGGCATTATGGATGCGGATGGTTACTTAAAGATTACCGGACGTATCAAGGATATGATCATCCGCGGTGGTGAAAATATCTATCCAAGGGAGATAGAAGAATTTCTATACACGCATCCCAAGGTAAGCGATGTTCAGGTGGTTGGCGTCCCCGATCAAAAATTTGGCGAGCAGGTTCTTGCAGCGATCAAATTAAAAGAGGGTGAGATCGTAACCGTGGAAGAGATTAAAGACTTCTGTCTGCAGAATATCGCACGTCATAAACAGCCTTATTATATCGAATTTGTTGACGGCTACCCGATGACTGCATCGGGAAAGATACAGAAATTCAAGCTCCGCGAGACGATGTCTAAAAAATTAGGTTTAGATCAATTCGATTCATTTAAGAAATAATGTCATTGCGAGTGCAACGAAGCAATCTCCGTCAGAAACCCTACAAACTTATTCCAAGAGCGTCCTTTATGGTATCTGTTCTCGTTACGGCAAGAAATCCATTTGCAAGGATTGCCAACGATTTTTCATCCCCCTTTTTCTCGAAACAGTTCAGTAATCCAAAAAAACAGGTATCCCTGTAGACCTCAGCGAGAAGTTCTCCATCCTTATAAAGAATGAATGATAGATCTTCTTCTTTTGTTGTCAGATCCGTTTTCTTCCACGCCTGAATTGTATATACTTGACCATCTTCTTTGAAACGACGCGAATATGTTTTTATCTTAGTATTTATACCCTGTGTTTCATCGCTGCAGAGCCACTCAGATTTCGAATCCGTCGAATGCGTGCCATACTGTGCGTCGCCAAAGCATTTTGTTACCATGTAACTTCCTTCGGTGGTTGGCTTTTCACACACCATTGCATATGTGTCAGCTTCAAAGATTTTAAACCACCACTCCCCATCATAAGGGAGTGGTGGAAAATACGTTTTGTTGACTCTTGTGTCATTCTGAGTCCGCC
>CAZHVX010000091.1:0-8761 GCA_964536295.1 uncultured Pseudomonadota bacterium | reverse complement strand
ATCGGTGTATGTAACGCGAATCGTAAATGTATCACCTACGCTCATCTCAGCAGCGGGTTTAATAGAAACGATCCACTGTTCCTGACTAGTGAGTACTGTTTTGTAAAGATTAAAGCTGTCGTCCTGCCATACAGACAATTCAGTGGGCATACCCAAGGGATATGTCAGCCAATCATCGGCAAGTGATTCTGCATACCTCACCTGGGCCACGCTCTCAATTGCCGAGGGAACATCGACACACTGCACTGTTGATATCATACTTTCCTGACCAGCAATTGGAACAACATGCAAGCGCATTGCTATCAGATCATAGGCATTCTCTGTCGTGTTAAGATCCGCCCAGATATTGCTGCTCATATAGACTGATTCTACATAGTCACTGACCACCGCCTTGGTGCTCGGATCCCCCGAAATACCGTTCCTTATCCCATCATTATCCTCATCCGCATCAAAGAAATTTGGAATGCCGTCCTTGTCTTTATCGGAATCCGTACGATTCTCTGTGATATCAGTTTGCTGTTCTTTACCATTTAGTGCCGCGCCAACGGGAACACCATCGGCTGCCACTGCAGTAACACTTGTATTTACAATTGAAGGTGCGGTTGCCGCCCTTGCGTAATTATTTGTGGCATCAAGTGTGATAGAACCAAGATCCACCGCCGCAGTTGGAGTAATCGCGGTGTTGACTTCAGTTCCTGAACCATCAAAAACTATCGGCCCTTGATAGGCGCCGTCATTAATCACACTCAGTACATAACTTGATCCCGATGGGATGCTCAACGAAAAAGAACCATCTGATTCCGTTGTAGCGGGATATGTTTTATTGCTGTCATTGACGATCGCCACAACAGTATACCCCGAGGCCGCGGTATCTGACTTTGTAATGGCCTTGGTTCCAATGTTTGTGACCGTTCCCGTTCCAAGTGTCCCCGTCACGGCAACGGTATCACCAGTTGTGGTTGTACTGGAATCCGTACTGCTGCCACACGCTGCCATAAGCAAAATCATCGCTAACACAGCTAATAGATTGATCTTTTTCATCTTCCCTCCCTATAATAGTTTTCCAACCTCAGCCTACCTCCGCCTAGAGACTGTGTCATAATGCCTTTTTGATGTCATCCCTGCGGAGGCAGGGATCCAGAACTTATTGAAATTACTGGATCCCCGCTTTCGCGGGGATGACAAAAAAGTGAAAAACCCCCATTGTGACACATTCTCTCAAGGGAGGGGAACTTTTCCTTACAACCAGCTATTTTGGATCACCGTAAAGACACGCATAATACAATATATTGAAAACAAAACCAACTGTTTTATACATGGGACAATATTAAACTTTTAATATTTTGCTTTATTTGCTAGACTTGTATGAAAATTAAAAGAAAGGACCAAATGGCTGTAAAAATTACGAGAAAACCGATTATTTTCAAACCCGATTCAAAGAGGGTTATTACAAAATTCTTTTTCCCGGGAAATGTACCACAGGGAAATGTAGTAAGGGCAAAACAAATTATAGATAAGATATTAACATTGTCCGATGAAGAATCGAGCAATCTACTTGATCATGTTTTAAAGACATTTTCACGTCGTCATCGAAATGTTACCCAAATTTTCCAAAAACATTTTCATAAACTCCCATGGGAAAAGATTAAAAAAAATCCGAAAGATTTTACACCAACCCAAATTTTGCTAATTGGTTCCTATTTCACAATGGAGTTTTCAATTGAATCCTCAGCTTTTTTTAACCCTTCTATTATGGAGGACCCAAATCAGCAACACCTTGAAAATGGGCAGAAAAGAATTATTATCAGTTTTAGGGCCACGGGCGAGGGGCACATCTCTTCTATCGGTTTTAGAGGCGGAGTCGTTGACGCCAATCACAACTTTAGTTTCGACCAACCAAGTCCACTAGTTGATGTTCCAGAACACACAAAACGGCATGAGTATAGCAAGAAAAACTTCACA
The DNA here is from genome assembly GCA_964536295.1 of uncultured Pseudomonadota bacterium. Classification (GTDB taxonomy): domain Bacteria; phylum UBA10199; class UBA10199; order CAZHVX01; family CAZHVX01; genus CAZHVX01. The sequence goes on along the minus strand of CAZHVX010000091.1, from coordinate 6,799 downwards.
CAAAAGCTTAAAGACATGAATATAGAAGAAGACGCTATCAAAATGGTCATGCGCGGCTTGAAGGATAAATTTATTTATGGAGAGTTGAAAGCAAGCATCGAATCATGCATTAATGATGAGAAGGTTACCACTCCAAAAAAGAAGGTGATAAATACTATTACTTGGCTTGCAGAATCTCACTATACAATAGATTTTTCACTTGATACGGCACTATCTGAGAGAATCATTTATCCAACATCATACACAGAAAGTAACGGAATTGAAGATGCACGTTTTGTTCGCTTCACCTATGACAATGGTGATGTGATATATTATGCTCCCTATACAGCATATGATGGCGTGAGGATAATCCCAAAATTAATAAGGACAAAGAATTTCTACCGTTTCAGAATAACTCCCATTCATGGCCAATACGCAAAGGACAAGGGCCTGGCCCTATTCCCTAGAAAAATTAACGGAAAATATGCAATGCTCTCCAGACTAAACGGAAGCAGCAATTTTATTATGTTCTCTGATAAACTGCACCTTTGGGAATCAATGCAGAAAATTACAGATCCTAAATATCCGTGGGAATTTGTTCAAATTGGAAACTGTGGCTCTCCCCTGGAAACCGAACATGGTTGGTTACTCATTACCCATGGTGTTGGACCTATGAGGACCTACACGCTTGGGGCAGTTCTCCTTGATCTCGAAGATCCCACAAAGGTCATTGGCCGTTTAAGGGAACCGCTCATGTTTCCCAATGAAAATGAAAGGGAAGGCTATGTGCCCAACGTGGTTTATTCTTGTGGGTCAATGATTCACAACGATCATCTCATCATTCCATACGGAATGGCCGATTACTCGTCCTCTATAGCTACTATAAAGATGTCTGAACTAATGGAAGCGTTAGTTTAGATTCTTTTCGTATTAAATTTGCAAATTTATAATAGGAAAACATATTAAGTGGAATACGGAAAGTTCATCAATAGGCTGTCATTCCCGCGAAGGCGGGAATCCAGTCTTTTCAATAAGGGATACATTCTGGATCCCCGCCTTCGCGGGGATGACAGAGAACCGTGTGCAAGTTAAGCACGAAAGAGCATTAGTTTAAGACACCTATTAGGATGGAGAATCTAGTCCAGAATTTTTTTGTAGACCTTTATATAATCTTCCGTCATTTTTTCCCGGCTAAAGTTGGAAAGCGTCCATTCATGGCATTTTTTTCGATCAAGCTTGTCTACATTTTTTAGTTTTTCGAGCGCTTCGGATATCGTATCTACCAAAAAACCTGTTTCATTATCTTTTATAAGCTCTGGCATAGATCCCTTATTGAAGGCAACAACAGGAGTCCCACATAACATGGACTCTGCAACGCTAAGCCCAAACGGCTCTTCAAAATTAATTGGATGGAGAAGTGCATAGGCTCCACCTAGCAATTCATTTCTTTTTTCAGGACCCGCGTGCCCCACAAAAACGACTTGTTCATTATCAATATATGGCAATACTTTCTCTTTGTAGTAATTTTCATCTTGGATTATTCCTGCAATAATAAGTTTCATACCAAATTGTCGGGCAATTTGTATCGCCTCATAGGCCCCCTTATCATGGTGTATGCGTCCAAAGAAAAGTAGGTAATCGCCTGTTTTTTCTTCAAAAGTAAAATTGCTTACGTTGATTCCGTTGTAGACGGTTGCCAAATAATTCAATTCCGGGCTTCGGTCTGAATTGCTAATAGAGACATAATAATTACTGTCATTGTATTCTTTATAAACAGGAATAATTTTTTTTGACGAAAAGCCATGTATAGTTGTAACTATTGGGGTCTTAATCAAGCGTGAATATGTAAGGGGAAGAAAATCGAAATGGTTGTGGATTATATCAAACTTATTGGCCTGCTCCATTAAATGAGCAATATGTAGGCACTCCCAGACCTTTGGATCAATTTCTTTGTCTTCTCCGTAAGCCGTCCTGCATATAGATACCAACTTTCCCTGAGTAATTGAGTCCATTGTTGCAAAGAGAGTAACATCGTGCCCTTGCCCAACAAGCCCCTCAGCAACATTTGAGGCAACCTGTTCCCAGGGACCATAGTGGCGCGGAGGCGTTCGCCAAGCGATTGGAGAAAGAATTGCAACTTTCATTTATATTGGTTCTCTTGAATGGTTTAGACACAAATCAACAAGCTCATCTATTTTTGCAGTACCAACGCACATCACGGTATCTGCGCCGCCCCAATAAATTTTCACGGTGCCATCAGGTTCCGGGACCGCAGCACATGTAAAAACAACATTGTGAACATATCCACATATTTCATATTCCTCTTCGGGCTGTAATATCCAACTATCGCTCACTCCGATTATCTTTGACGGATCCTTCAGATCGTGCAATGCCACGCCAAGTCGGTACACACTTCCATCCATCGTTTGGAATACTCCATGATATATATGAAGCCAGCCTTGCACGGTCTTTATTGGAGGTGCGCCTGGTCCAATCTTAGATTCATCCCAATGATAAAATGCAGGCTTCATGACCAATTTCGAATTTCCCCAATATATGAGATCTGGAGAATAGGAGATCCAAATGGACCATGGACTGATATCGGAGTGCGGACGATCCAAACGTACATATAGACCATTTATTTTTTCAGGAAAGATAACAACATTGCGATAATCAGCCTCGGTAATCAAGGATACTCTTTCTATTTTTTTAAAATCTACGGTCTTGGCAAGCCCAATACGCACCCCGTGTCTGGAGTAGGCACTATAAGTTATTAAATATTCGCCATCTAAAAAAGTAATACGGGGGTCCTCGACTCCATACTCTTCATATTCTTTAAAAACCCCGTCATCTGACGGAACAATAAATGGTTTATCCGTGGAATCGAAATGAAAGCCATCGCGGCTTTTGGCAATACCGATAATGCTTCGTCCCGTATCAAGATGCGACCTGAACAACATGATATATTGATCCTTGAATTTTGTAACTGCGGCGTTATGTACCGTCACTACCGGGTATGGAATATCTTTTCTGGTTAGAATGGGATTTTTATCATACCTTTTCACGATACTCATATTGACTCCTGTAGGACTATAGCTTCATTTATAGTTAGTACGGTGAGATGCGAAATTAAATAGGCCAAGGTACTTTCCGCACCTTGATTTTTACTTGCACCATAACTTTCTAAGCCATCTTTACATCCCTTTGTTTCGAAATCATACAACGGTATCCGCAAATCATTTTCTCCCAAAAACCAATTAAATGATTCATACATTTTTTGGATATATTTTGACTTCTTCAAGACTGAATAGGCTTCTCGATACATGAGCACCAGGGCCATGGCATCAATGGGTTGTTGCGCATATTGAGAGCGGACCTTACCTTTTTTATACCACTGTTCATTTCCGACTAGAGAAGGAACCTGATCTAAAAACACTGTCTTTTCCAAAAACTTCATTGTTTTGATCGCAACATCTAATGCTTTTTTGTCTTTGGTTATTCTGTACGAGTGAAAAAGGGCAAGGGGCAAGATAGCGTTATCGTATGCCAGAACCTCTTCAAACCATTCCCACTTTTTTCCGCTTTCTATATCATAAGAATCCAACAACTTTTTTGTGAGGGTTCTTAAGAGATTGTCAAAAAAATCATTTCCAGGAAAACGATGTAGGTAATACGAAACACCTATGATACAATTTGCGACAGCGCGTATTGATTTTTGCTGCTCTATTTTAGAAGCGGCTTTATCGAAGATCTCTCTTGCATGTTGAAAATAGGACTCAATTTTGGTGTAGCGTATGAAATATCCTAAGGCCCATATGGTGCGACCAAAGGCATCTTCCGTCCCTGTTTCATCAAGGAAACAGCGATCGTAACTCAATAAATTATGAAAATCTCCCTCGGGCCTTTGCATGTAGTGTATGAAACTTAAATAAATTGGAATCCATTTTTTTGAAATAGGATTTTCTGTTTGTCTAAAAAGCATTGTGGCCATCAAAAGCGCCCTAGAGTTATCATCAAGCGCATAACCTTCGTGTCGGTTGGGAACACCAAAACTGGAGTGTTGAAGAATTCCTGTGCTGTCGGTCATTCGCTGAATATGGTCGGGGCTTAAAATGGGCAAGGCCTGTTGATTGATAATATTTTCTTCCGGTTTTTCCTCTGGAATTATTTTGGTTTTGGCAATGGTCTGAGTTATTAGTTTACGATATTTTTTCCCAATAACGGACCACGCCATCTTTTGCCCATAGTCAAATGCCTTCTTTCTATATTTTTTTAGCGCCGTTGGATTTTCGATCAGGCCCATAAGGATCTTTGATAGCGCCTCTGTATCACCAAAATCAAATAATTGACCTCGGTTCTCAGCGAGAAGTTCTTCAGCATGCCAGTACGGAGTGGAGACAACCGCTGCTCCAGCGCCCACAGCATAAGCAAGTGAGCCACTGGTTATCTGCGCCTTGTTAAGATATGGTGTGATATAGATATCAATTGCAGAAAGATATTCAAAAAGTTCCTCATTGCTGGCAAAGCGATCCAAGAACTGAACATTTTTTTTAAGATCGTAACGTTCCACCAAACGTAGAAGATAATTTCGATATTCCTCACCTGAATGCCTAAGAACGTTGGGATGAGTTTTTCCCAAAACAACATATAATATATTTGGATGTTTTTTCACAACCTTCGGCAGTGTGTGGAGAACTGTTTCGATCCCTTTGTTTCGGCTTAAAAGACCAAATGTAAATAAAATTGTTTTACCTTCGAAACGAAATTTCTTTTTTAACCTCTTCCCATGGGAGGCGCTGAATTCCGGAACACCATGATGCATCATAGCTATTTTGCTAGCAGATACCTGATAAACTTGTTTTAGAAGCTTAGCAGCATAGGAACTCATAATAACTACCTTTGCTGCCTTTTTACATATTTCTTTGACGATAGCCTTTTCGCTGTAAGAGGGGTTTTCCAAAACAGTGTGGAGCGTAACTATGAGTGGTATTTTGAGGCGCGAGATAAGGGAAAGAATGTAGAGCCCCCCTTCCCCACCAAAAATACCAAACTCATGTTGCAAAAGGCAAATATTAGCATCACTGTGGTTGATAAATTTAGCTGCCTCAAGGTAGTCACGCTGATCATCCTGGCGAACTTGAAATTTAACATTGTCAGGATATTCGTAAAATTGTTCCCTGTCGTTAAGAGCAACAATGTAGGCTTCGGCATCGTTTGACTTGCCACGAGGGCCCAACACCGCACTAACGACATCTCTCGTAAATGTAGCAATCCCGCATTCGCGTGGGGGATAGTTCCCTATGCAGGCTATTTTTATTTTTTTTGCCATAAAACAATGATTTCCAAAATAGATGGATTTTGTAGATACAGTACTTAATTACGGGGCTTTGGTCTAGACTTTTATTTTTGCACTCTATAGCAAGAATATATTATGCTTTAAGCATGCGCTACGCATGCGATTTGGCCAAACCGCGGATTGGACCTCACCGATATGCGCCTTTCTCAAAAAAAGCATACATATCCTGGACTGCCCTATTCCACCACCGATGGTCAGTGGTAATTTCCCATGAAGCAACTTCTTGTGGAATAAAAATTGTTTTTTATAATTTTCCCCCCTGATCTTTAATTGCTTAACAAGTGCCCTTTTATCAACCCTTATCCCCATCGATGACAATTCCATTACACATTCCAGGGACGAATACCAAACAAGTATATCACCATTCAAGCCACAGGTTGTTCCAGATGTTTTTGTAATCCAGTCATCGTAATCTGCGGCGCGCCCATCATGCGGCTTGCCATTCTTCAGGGCGGCTCCAATACCTATAATAAAAACCGCCTTTTTCTCCCTACAGATAGCCTCTTCACGTCCTTGCGGTGTTAGGGTTGGATATCTTGTTTCAAGTTCCTCGCTGTGGACAAAATGAATTTTTTTAGGGAGGAAAGGCTTGGGTAATTTTTTGTATTTTCTATGAACAACTTGCTCGGTTTCATAAAGCGCCCCATAGATCTTCCGCACGGTTTTTTTGAGATACTCTAAATTACGTTCGGACCTCTTGATAATTTTTTCCCAATCCCATTGATCGACATAAATTGAATGGAAACAATCCAGTTTTTCATCCGGTCGGATCGCGTTCATGTCTGTGTACAGGCCCCCGCCATATTTGAATTTGTAATCGGCAAGGGCTTGACGCTTCCACTTTGCCAAAGACTGAACTACTTCAACATCCTCACGGGCATCTTTAACCCTGAACGATACCGGTTTCTCGACACCATTTAGTTGGTCATTGATCCCCGTTTTTGAAGGAACAACAACGGGGGCCGACACCCTGTTAAGCTTTAAATTCTTTGACAAATTTGTTTGAAATGCATCTTTGACAAACTTTATTGCGGCTTCCGTTTCCAACACGTTAAGGTAAGACTTGTATTTTTTTGGAAAGGATATCCCTTTTATTGAAAAAACATTTCTTTTATTCACCATATACACTCCTTTAAAAATCGAACTATACACACTGGTCCAAAAAAAGTCCATTTTTGATCAAAAATTTAATGAAACAGCCTAATAAATTTACAATTGCTAATAATACAATTTCGGTCTATAAGTGCTGCATTATAAACAAAAAGGGGGGATTTATGAACAAAAAGACAATTCTTTTCCTAACAATGGCCGTGGTGCTTGGTCTTCTTGTAAGTGCCTTTGCGTGGGCCGATTCAGTCGGTGACTGCACCGTTACCAGCAAAGCCGGCAAAAAACAACAGATGACGATGTATACTGGCCCCGATTTAAGGCGAGCAATTTAAAAGCTTAAATTATGATAAAGAG
>CAZHVX010000090.1:0-8851 GCA_964536295.1 uncultured Pseudomonadota bacterium | reverse complement strand
CAGGGGCCTCGACCCCCGATTGGGTGATCGAGGAGGTCGTCAAACGCCTAGAAAAGTTAGAATAGGGCAAACCCAGGGAAAAATTCTTTTTATCTTGACAGGTTACGTATAATTCGGTAGACGAACAGACTCCTTTTGGGAGTGGTGGAAAATGGTGTTTTTTCAAAAATTGTCATTCCCGCGCAGGCGGGAATCCAGCAATTTCAACAAGTTCTGGATCCCTGCCTCCGCAGGGATGACATTGAAGGGCATTTTTCACCATTCTCCTTTTCAGGGGGTTGTGTGATTTTTTATCTGGGAACTTAATCATATTCACCGCTGAAACGCAGAATAATAAGGAATGCGCGGAATATAAAACTCAGCGTGTTCCATTTCGTTCAGCGGTTCTGCGGTGTCATAATAAGACGGAGGAATGATGGCAGTCAAAATCAGACTTGCAAGGTACGGAGCAAAAAAAAGGCCCTTCTATAGAATCGTTGCAGCGGACCGTGAAATGCCTCGTGATGGACGTTTCTTGGAGCAATTAGGGACCTATGATCCAAGAAATCAGGAGCAAGAGGTTGTTTTAAAGAAGGATCGCGTTGAATATTGGTTATCAAAGGGTGCAAAGCCGAGCGAGACGGTCTCAAGGTTGATACGTGATAACAAGTAATCGATCTTTTAGCGCGCTGTTTTAGAAATTATTGAATAGTTTTCATGATAAACTTGATAAAGATAGGACACATTGTTCGGGCCCATGGAATTAAGGGCGAGGTTGGCATTAAGTGGGATTCCGATGAATGTCCTTTGAAGATACCGTTGGATACAGTGTTTCTGAATAAAGAAGGCTCGAAGAAGTGTTTGATAAAAAATATTAGGTCGTCTGCTAAGGGTGACCTGGTTAAGTTGTCCGATGTCGATGATCGAACGAAGGCAGAAGGCCTGAGAGGTTGCGGCATTTGGACGCAATATGAAAATTTAATACCATTAGGTGACGGTGAATACTACACTTTTCAACTGATGAATTTTGATGTTGAGTCGATTGATGGAAAATATATCGGTAAACTGAAGTCGATTTCATCGTTACCAGCGCATGATCTGTATGTTGTCGAAGATAAGAGTAATGAGGAAATACTGATTCCGGCAGTCGACAAAATAGTAAAAGAAATTGATTTGGATAATAAGAAAATAATTGTCCACTTAATTGAGGGTTTAGAGGATTTAAATAAATAGAATGAAATTTGATGTAATAACTCTTTTTCCGAACATGTTCGAATCGCCACTTTCAGATAGTATCCTGAAAAAAGCGATAGAAAAGGGGTTGCTAGAAGTTGAGTTACATCAGCTGAGAGATTTTTCGGATGATCCCCATAAAACAGTAGATGACAGACCTTATGGTGGCGGAGCCGGGATGGTTTTAAAGCCGGAACCGTTAGCTAGGGCCATTAAAGCGATAGAAAAAAAGAAAAGTTCTTTAACAATTTTATTAACGCCACAGGGAAAACCGTTAAAACACAACATTGTAAAGAACCTTGCAGGTTATGAACAATTGATCCTGGTTTGCAGTAGATATGAAGGTGTCGACGAAAGAATTCGTGAGCGCTACATTGAAGAAGAAATATCAATTGGTGATTATGTTGTGACTGGCGGAGAGTTCCCCGCAATGATTTTAATCGATGCAGTGTCAAGAATGATTCCTGGAGTTTTGGGAAATTCGGAATCGGTAGAGAGCGAGTCATTTTCTGATGGATATCTTGAGTATCCACATTATACAAGACCTGAAAATTTCGAGGGTTTAAAGGCTCCAGATGTTTTGCTTTCAGGCAACCATAAAGAGATAGAAAAATGGCGTAGAGAAAAATCGATTGAAAGAACGAAAAAAAGAAGGCCGGATCTTATTGAAAAGTAAGTTATGAATAAAGTTCCCCCTCCCTCGAGGCCCGCCTTGACGAGCAGGGCGAGGCAGGGGAGGGGATTAAGGGGAGGGTGGCATTCTAGTTGATGTCACCCCCACCTAGCCTCCCCCTTTCCGCCAAAGGCGGATCAGCCTCCGGCTGAAGGGAGAGGGAGATTAAGGTTCGAAAACAATTATAGGAGTAGTTATGGAAGCAATAAATGTAGTTGAAAAAAAATATTTAAAGGAAAAGCTTTCGGAGTTCCGTCCTGGAGATACCGTTCGTGTTCATACTCGAATCAAAGAGGGTGAAAAAGAACGTATTCAGATATTTGAAGGTGTAGTAATTAAGCGTAACCGCGGCGGAAGCAATGCCTCTTTCACGGTCAGAAAGATGTCTTATGGTGTTGGTGTTGAGAGAATTTTTCCAACACATTCTCCATTTGTTGAAAATGTAGAAGTTGTCAAAAAAGGCGTTGTCAGGCGTTCAAGATTGTACTACCTAAGAGAACTATCTGGCAGGGCCGCTCGTATTAAGGAAAGAAGCTGGGCTGAAACGTTAGAAAAGCAAGTCAAACAAGAATTGGCAGCTGGAGGAACCGTTGACGAACAGACAATCGAGGAAGTTCAGGACTCTCCAGATACAAACAAGAAAAAAACAAAGAAAGAAAAATAGTTAATGCCTGAAGGGCAAAACATCTTTCACTTTGAAACCAACCTTAATCTACAGGGAATTACAAAAATTGCAGGAGTTGATGAGGCGGGCAGGGGTTGCCTTGCGGGTCCTGTTGTGGCTGCAAGTGTGATTTTGCCTAAAGAATGTTTAATTCAGGGCATAGATGATTCCAAAAAATTAACTCCAAAAAAAAGATCAAAGCTTTTTGATGAAATTTGTAGAGATGCAATTAGTTACGGAATAGGTGTAGTTGATTCTGTTGAGATTGACAAAATAAATATCCTTCAAGCGTCCCTAAAGGCAATGGGTATTGCCGTTAGAGGGATGGATGTAACTCCAGAGTATCTTCTAATCGATGGACCCTTTCCAATTAAAACAGATATAGATCAAAGGCCTATAAAGAAGGGCGATTCACTGAGTATAAGTATTGCTGCTGCTTCAATTTTGGCGAAGGTTACGCGTGATAGGATGATGGTTAAATATGAAGAAGAATTCTCTCAATTTAAATTTTCACTTCACAAAGGATATGGAACAAAGCTTCACTTGGAGGAACTTAGAAAAATAGGTCCAACCCCCATACATCGGTTTACCTTTAGGGGTGTGGTCTAATCCTTTGATGAATCAATACCATATTTCTTCAATAAATTTCTAATATGCTTGCGATCGATTTTGGCCTCGCGAGCAGCTGCAGAGATATTGTGATTGTTTCTTTTAAGAAGTTCTTCCAAATATTCTTTCTCAAATACCTCAACGATCTGTTGTTTGGCTTCCTTGAATGGGATATCTGTATCAACGGACATTCTTTCAGTTTTGTCTTCACCATGTTCCATTTCCTGAAATACAAAATCAAGATGGGATTTTGTGATAGTATCACCCTCTGCAAATGATGCCACACGTTCAATGACGTTGGCTAGCTCGCGAACATTCCCTGGCCAGGAATAACGCTGCAGGGCCTTAACCGCGCTATCATCTACCTTTGTAATCTTAAATTTGCCAGTAGGTAGTAAATTGTATGTGCCCTTCTGAAGAAGTTGTTCGGAAATAATTGGAATGTCCTCAACCCTTTCCCTTAAAGGTGGCAGCGAAATTTTAACAACGGATAGCCTGTAGTACAAGTCTTCACGGAAACGCCCCTCATCAACTTCGCGTCTTAAGAATCTATTACTTGCGCAGATAACCCTCACGTCAATCTTAAAAGAGCTGTTGGAACCGACGCGCTTTACTTCTCTTTGTTCTAGTGCGCGCAATAATTTTGGTTGCAGCTCAGGTGTTAGCTCGCCGATTTCATCTAGAAAAATCGTTCCGCCACTGCCGGCCTCGAATGCGCCGCGCCTTGATTTATGTGCGCCTGTGAATGATCCCTTTTCATGTCCAAAGAGCTCACTTTCAATGAGATTAGGTGCAACAGCTGAACAGTCGAATACAACAAATGGTTTGTTTTTTCTTTGTGAGTGTTCATGAATGGCTTGAGCCACAAGGTCTTTACCAGTTCCAGTTTCACCCTCTATGATGACGGTTGCGAATGTTGGGGATATTTTTTCCAAAATCCCAAAAATTTGACGCATCTTTTTGCACCTTCCATACATTTTGCCAAAGTGATCATTGGTTGAAGGCTCAATCTTTATTTTTTCATCAAACGCCACAAATTCAATAGATGTGGCGCCTATTTTGATTTGATCTCCGGGTAGTAAATATGCCTCTTTAATCTTGGAGCCATTCAAAAAAGTACCATTTGTGCTCTCCATATCTCTTAAGAGAAAACTATCAGAGGTATATTCTATCTGAGCGTGATTCCTAGAGACTGTCTTGTCCGTTAAGGGCAGATCATTGCCCTCCAGTTTCCCCATCTTCGTGACGTTTTTGGTTAGCGTGATCTTTTGGTTTTTATTTGGGCCATCAACTACGACAAGCTGACATTTTCTTAACGATACAACATCAAGTGTGTCGTCGATTTTTAGTAGTTGAGTTTGGGCTTCAAAATCTTTTTCTTTTACCATTTTTTACTCCAGTATTACTTGAAATTTTTTGTGTTTCGTATCTTTCATATTAAAAGTTGATGTCCAGGGTTTATATCCCGGGAGCTCAACCCTTAACGTATGATCTCTATCTCTGGTCACCTTTCTTACAGTAACAGGTGTTTTGGCAGGTATTGGTGAACCATCCAGGTAAACAGTGGCATTAGATGGTGAACTTGCAACGGTTATCTGACCGTAAAGCTTGCCCATTGAGATTGCCCCAAGATCTTTAAGTTTGTTTGGTTCAATCAACACCTTCTTTGTCCAATCTATTCGATCCTCATTTCGCAAATGAACAGTTATCATTCCGGTTGGGACCTTTGTTTCCAATGGAGTTGTTCCCACCTTCTCGGAATTAATATAAACTTCAGCCTTTGATGGGTGTGACCTTACTTTTAGTGTTCCCAATTCACCTGTGTATTGGGAATCATCAGATATCTCCTGTGAATCTTGTGTTAATCTTGGCTCGCTTGGTTTTGTTGCAGGGGTTGTTGTTGTTGCGCCTTGAGATGTTCCTGTTCCCAATACGGCATTTAGATTATTAACTGGTTTTTCGATTTTTTTGTTGAAGGACCAGTTGCTATAACCATCCATCTTCAATCCAATGCTGTATGTTGCCCCTCGGTTTAGTTTGGTGAGTGTAGCCGGTGTTTTTTTGCCGGTGTTAGAGCCATTCAAAAATATAGCAGATCCCGAAGGTGATGATGTTACATTTAATGTTCCATGCTCGGCTTCTTTATCGAGCGTTGCAGCTACTGCTTTTTGTTCGGTTGTATCCAAGGTTATTGTTTTGGTCCACTCTAGATAATTATCTTTAACTAGTCTGATCGTATACTTTCTGTTAATTCTCAAGTCACCTATGACGACCGGTGTTTTAAGCCCGGTTTCTTTGCCATTGAGGAAAATCTCGGCATCACTAGGCTCGGAGTGTACGGTTATGCTTCCCATTGCGGCAGCCTTTTTCAATACGGCACTTAGCTTTTGGGGTTTATCCGTTGAAAGATTTATGACTTGTTCAAAATCGTCATAATCATTAAGCGCCAATGTTATTTTATGATCAGCATTTAACAGAAGCTTATCAAGGATTTCGGGTGTTGCTTTTCCGGTCGCCTGGCCATTTAGAAAGATAGCAGCACCACCCGGTTCAGAGGATACATGTAACGATCCAGTTTTTTCCTCCAATTTGTAAGATAGATCCATAGGCTCGGTGGATTTTATCTCAATCTTTTTTTCGAGAGTTACATATCCTTCTTTTTCCAATAATAGTGTATGCGTTTTTGATATATCCAGATTTTCAACAATTGCCGGTGTGCTAAGGTTTGTTTTTTGGCTATCAATGGTGATTGCCGCGCCGTCAGGTTCCGTTGTTATGTTGATTGTACCTACGGTAGAGATCTCTGTTGGGACAGGGGCCGGTGCAATTTTTTGTCCAGCCACCTTGTCGTATATATATGCTCCTCCACTAATAACCGCAGCGGCAATTACTGAGGTAACAACAACCCTTCTTAAAAGGCTTTTTTGTCTCTGAGAAACGGTTGCAGATGTTACGTCCTCCCCCGATAATGGTATTGCTTGAGTGGCCATATCCTGATCAGGGAAGCGTGCTGTTGCATCTTCGCGACGATGAACTATATTTTCCTGCATAGCTGCCTGTTTCGCAAAATCGATAGAATTTGTTTGAGCCGTAATCGCAGCTTCTTTTAATGATTTATTTTGGGCGTTTTTAATTTCCTTTGCAAAAAGGCCCTTCACGAATGCCGCCAATTCTCTTGGGGTAAAATCAAGATGCGCTGAATACAGATGTTTCGTTAAATCAATCTGCATATCTCCGGCACTTTGATAGCGTTCATCCGGGTTATATGCCAGTGCCTTGGCTAGAACTTCCCTTAGCTGTTCTGGTATATCCTTTGATAGTTTTGCTGCGGTGATTCTTGTGGTGCGTATTTTCTTTAAGACCTCAAACTGAGATTCTCCACTAAAAAGCCGTTCGCCCGTTAGCATTTCGTAAAGAATAATGCCCAATGAAAAGATATCGGTTCTATGGTCGACATTCTTGCCAAGGGCCTGTTCGGGGGACATAAATGCAATTTTGCCCTTTAGAATGCCGGCCATGGTGTGCGAGATATTCATTGCAGCCTTTGCGATACCAAAGTCCACAATTTTCACCTCGCCTTCATATGAAATAAGAATGTTTTGAGGGGAAATGTCCCGGTGAACGATATTTAATGGTTGGTTTTTTTCATCTGCCTTACGATGTGCGTAATCCAACCCCTTACATACTTCACTTGCGATGAAAACGCTGAGGGCTGTTGGAAATTGTTTCTTTTCCTCATTGCAACGATAGAGCAAATCTTTGGCATTTGCTCCGTTTATAAATTCCATTGAAATGAAGTAATCGTCCCCCAGTTTTCCAAGATCGTAAACTTGAACAATGTTTGCATGTGAAAGAAGCACGGACAATTTTGCTTCATCAATGAGCATGCTGATAAATTCCTTATCAGCTGCGCAATGGGGCAAAATTCTTTTGATCACCAAAAGCTTCTCAAACCCATCAACCCCAAAGGTTTTTGATTTGTAGATTTCAGCCATGCCTCCGACGGCAATTTTTTCGATTAAGTAGTATTTACCGAATTGCTTTGGTTCGAAATTAGCCATTAATTTATACCTTTACATTAGTATTGAGATTATAAAAATAATCGAAATTATGAAAATTAAATAAACAATCAATATTTTATAGTTAAATGTTCCATCATTATCAATTAAACCAACCGTTTTGAATAAAGTTGTTTTATTAATGAGGATTGCTTGTTTTATCCCTTTTTCATCTCTCTCTTTGGGGCGGATTGGTATGCCTGCAATGAATTCTTCATCCTTCAAAAAATCATCCATTTGCAAGACGTCTCCGCGTTTCAGGTTCTTCAACTTTAAAAAATCCTGCATGGAGCCTAGTGAGATTTCAACCCCCCGTATAACCTGGTTATTCGTAAGTAAAAGATCAACAACGAGTATCGCCATTTTTTGTTGTATGCGCGCATTCCTAAGGATCATGCGCCTGATCATGGATTTGCTCATTTTTACACGTTTTAAAACACCCCGTTCACCCTGAAGTTTGTACCAGTCAGTTCCTTCGTGATCGTCACGTTTGAACTTGTCTTTCTTTTTTTGTTGTCGCTTTTTTTGTTCTCTGTCATCCTCGCTCTTTGCCGCTTCATTTATGCGGTATGGCGATGTTGAATCTGGAGCATTTAGACGATCAACCATGAATCCCCCAACTATTTTTTATCTTCTGAGGTAGTCTTTTTTACTTCAGGCTTTTTTTCGGGTTCTTTCTTCGGCGAAGCCGATGTGTAACCATCCTTATACCAACCACCACCGCTTAATGTAAAAGATGTAGTGGAAATTAATTTTTCAATTCTACCCTTACATTTTGGGCATTTCTCCAAAGGGGGATCGGAAATTGCCTGAGTAACTTCAAATTCTTTGTTGCATGCTTTGCATCGGTACTCATAAACAGGCATTGGCGATTCTACTCCTCAATTTCAGAATTTGGACGACTATAGTCTCCATTAAGTTTTCATCTGGGAACAAGACTCCCCATTCTATTCTTTTTTTCATGTGAATGCAATATGGGAGTGGTGGAAAATACTGTTTTTTCAAAAATTGTCATCCCTGCGAAGGCAGGGATCCAGTAATTTCAATAAGTTCTGGATCCCTGCCTTCGCAGGGATGACATCGAAAGGCATTTTCCACCACTCCCAATATGTTAGGAAAATTATTTTAAAATAAGATTTAAGGTCGCAATAATTCTTGCCGGATCTAACTTCTTGATAAAAAAAGTTTTTTTCTACTGGATGCAGGTAGAGCTAGGATAAAAATTATAGAGCCATTAGGGTGTTTTTTTATGAAGTTCATAATTGGACCAGAAAACCGCGTCCTAGTTCGTATAAAACATTAACAACTATCGTTTCAATGAGAACTAAGAGTATTAGGACTATTATAGGTGATAGGTCCAAGCCAATTCTGAAGATAGCCCGCGGCATAAAACGTCTTACCCTCGCAAAAACGGGTTCTGTCAGTTGATGGAGTATCCTTACAATTGGATTGTACGGATCTGGTTTTACCCAAGAGATTAAAACAGCGATTATGATAACAAAGGTGTAGATATTAATTATAAGACCAATGACCTTTGCCAGCGCAATCAAGATATATCCAAATACATACATATGAACTCCTATAATGGGAGTGGTGGAAAATACGTTTTGTCATCCTGAATTCGCCAAAGGCGAA
>CAZHVX010000089.1:0-8867 GCA_964536295.1 uncultured Pseudomonadota bacterium | reverse complement strand
CCGTGCTCAAGGCTAGCCCTGAGCGAATCCAGCTTCAAGCGGGATGAGTCGAAGCTCGGAGGGCGGATTTCGAACCAATTGGTGAGAAATCCGGGTTAGATTTTTTAACAAATACAATATCGATACAGAAAGGAATAGATAAAAAATTTATCGCTTGCAATCCAACCAAAATCATTTTAGATGATGACCCATGACAGACGCAAATGCAGATAAAAAACGCCGTCTGGGCGATGAATGGGAAGATTGGAACGGCTACGATGAAGGGATAATCAATGAAGGAAAGGGATTATTTATAACCTTTGCATCATTTGTTGTAGTTCTAGTTAATGCCGGGCTCTTCGTTACACTGTATTTTGTATATCCGCGCCTGGCACAGCTACATCCTGCACTTCCCATGTTTGTTTTTATCTCTGTTGTGTTATTTTTATTGGTAAGCATTCTCTGGAGTATTCAACTGTTTTTAACCTCCATCTTTGAAACAAACTTTTTCTTTAAAAAAGCACAGGCGTTTATTGCATTTGAAGTGCTTTTTAATAAAGTCTTTAACTTGGCGACTCTTTTGCGAATTTCGCGCGACAGAATGGGGCACTCTTTTATAAAGGTCTCTAATTCAATTACACGCGCATATATAAAAGAAATTCCACAAGACAAAAAGGGCAAGATTTTAATACTTCTCCCGAGATGTCTTAAAAAAGAACAACTCCAACAATTGAATTCCTTTAAAGAAAAGTACAATTTGGAGGTTGCAACCGTCCCAGGCGGAGAACTTGCCCGCAAAAAAGTAAAAGAAATCAGACCCTCCTTTATCATCGGTGTCGCCTGCGAACGCGACCTGGTCAGCGGCATACGTGACGTAGCCTCAAAGATCCCGGCCCTAGGCGTTATCAATAAGCGTCCTGAGGGCCCATGTATCAATACATTTATCGATATGGATGAGATCGAAGATGCAATCCAGTTTTATCTGAAATAATATTCTCAATTAAACACTCTCCCACTGAATTTGACCCATATTTGAGCAAATAGGCCTATAAAACCGATGACGCGGATGGTCAATGTTTCGGATTGATTATTTGTGCCACGCCATGTTATTGAGTTCATTCTAATATTTACAACCACAAAGGCACTAAGACACTAAGAATTTTATGGTTTAATGGTTATATTGTTAAATGATTGAATGGCTTTATTGTTATATTGCTGAAATTCTTAGCAATAAAACAATAGAACAGTAAAACAATTGAAACTTAGTGGCTTTGTGTCTTGGTGGTTAATAAGAAAATGAAGAAAATATTATTATTCACACTAATACCGATAATGCTGATGGGATGTTCATTGAACAAAACCGTCACGAATGTTGTTACGAACATTATGGTGGATGGAATGCCCGCTGCGGAGCGCGAAGAAGACGAGATGATCGCAAAACAGGCTGCCGCCTCCATGCTTTTGACCCTTGAGTCATTTCATCAAAATCACCCCAAAAACAAGCAACTCTTAACGCTATTGTCTCGGTCCTATGCAAACTATGCATTTGGCTTCTCCGAGGAAAACATGCTTCGCTTCAAAGACAATAACGATGATAAGTACAAAGACAGTCGTGAACGCGCACTCCGCTTCTATAAACGTGGGCGCGATTATGGCCTTGATGCATTAAAACAAAATCATAATTTCAAAGCGGCTAGTGAAGGATCTTTGGACGAATTTGAAGTGGCGCTTCAAAAATTTGGAAAGAAACAGATCTCAACCCTTTTCTGGACAGGCTTTAATTGGGGGGGGTGGATAAATTTAAATCTTGATGATCCGATGGAGATAATTGATCTGCCTAGGGTGCAGGCAATAATGAACCGCGTAATTAGCCTTGATGAAACATTCTACAATGGTGCTGCCCACACATTTTTTGGAGTTATTGCAGCCGCCAGGCCAACAATGCTTGGGGGAAACCCCGAATCGGCAAAGAAAAGCTTCGATCGGGCAATTGAAATCACGGATGGCAAGTACCTTATGACCAAGGTGCTTTACGCACAGTTTTACGCATTTCAGATACAAAGCAGAGAATTATTTGTCTCATTATTAAAAGAAGTGATTAAGGCTCCTGATGATCTTTTCCCGAAACAACAACTTGCCAATCAAATGGCAAAAACCAGGGCCCACTTGTTAATGGGTAAAATCGACGATTATTTTTAGGAGAGATTAGATGAAAAGAATTCTATTAACACTTTTATGCCTATTGCTAAGCGCCCCGGCATTGGCTGTAACTGAGATAAAGATTGCCGTGCTGGCCCCCGAGGGATCCACCTGGGTAAAGGTTTTGCACGAATGGAACGATGCCTTAAAGACCCAAACAAATAACGAGGTAGGATTTAAGATATACTCCGGTGGAGTTGTTGGGGATGAAAAAGATGTTATTCGCAAGATGAGGATTGGGCAAATCCATGCAGCTGGGTTTACAGGCATGGGCCTTGGAACTATCAATCCATCGGTTCGAATAATGGAGCTTCCTTTTTTATTCAACGATGACAAAGAAGCCGATCTTATAACAGAAAGTTTATCTCCAACCTTTAAAAAAGGATTTGAAGATAAGGGTTTTGTCCATTTGGGGTGGGCCGAAGCAGGCTTTGTATATTTAATGTCAAATCAGCCAATTAAAAATATAAATGATTTAAAAAATACCAAGCTTTGGGTGTGGGAGGGAGACCCGCTAGCACAGGAACTTTGCCGAGTTTTCGAGATTGCTCCGGTGCCACTCACGCTGCCGGATGTTTTAACATCACTTCAAACCGGCCTGATCGACACTGTATATGCTCCACCACTGGGGGCAATCGCCCTTCAGTGGTTCACCAAAACAAAATACATCAGCTCCGTAAATATAACCCACTCTACCGGTGCGATGCTTATATCAAAAAAGATTTGGAAAACTTTAAGCCCAAAAAATCAAAAGATTTTAAAAGAAACCGGGGACACTTATTCCAGAAAGCTGATAGAATTAACGCGCAAAGACAATCAGCGGTCATTACAATCGCTTGCGAAACATGGAACAAAAACAATCGAAATTTCTGAAAAAGATTTAGTGGAGATTAAGTCCAAGGCAAATGCAGTATGGACAAACCTTTCCGGCAAGCTCTATTCTGCTGCTTTATTGGAAAAAACAAAAAAAATATTAACTGAACATAGAAGTAAATAATTTATACATTCTATGGAAAAACAATTTTCAATCATACGTGCCGTCGATCATCTACTTACATTCATCAACAGCTTCATGTTGATCCTAGTATTAGGTGCTTTAATCGTCGTTTCATTCACGCAGGTTATATTGCGAAATTTTTTTGATTCAGGGATAATGTGGGCCGACGTTGGCGCCAGGCATCTGGTCTTATGGATCGGTTTTATCGGCGCTCTCTTCGCCACAAGAAAGGAAACTCACATATCAATTGATGCCCTCGCTAGAGCATTCCCAGAAAGCTGGCACGAATTTACCAGAACCGTCGTAAATCTAATATCTACAATAGTTAGCGGTTTTTTAACATTCGCGTCGGTTAAATTTGTCATCGATGAACGCCTGATGGGCGGAATGCTTTTCCTAAATATTCCAACCTGGGTCGCTGAACTCATCATCCCCATATCATTTGCCGCAATCACTCTTAGATTTTGCCTTTGTTTTATTGTTCATTTCGCCAGAATGTTTAGGCAGCTAAGGGGGGCATGAAATGACATTTGTCTTGGGAATAATCCTGCTGGCAACTGCACTGATCGGAACACCGTTGTTCATTGTTATTGGTGGAATCGCGTTGCTCGCGTTTTATTCGGCAGGCATTGATTTATCGGCATTGATTATTGAACTTTATAGAATGGCATCGGCACCAACTCTTGTTGCGATACCACTCTTCACCTTTGCCGGTTACATGCTTGCAGAATCCAAAACCCCGGAAAGGATTGTTAACCTCTATCGTGCCCTTTTTGGATGGATGCCAGGAGGCCTGGCAATAGCCGCGCTTATAGCCTGCGCATTTTTCACGGCGTTTACAGGCGCATCAGGAGTTACGATCATCGCCCTTGGAGGGCTATTATACCCAATCCTATTGAAGGAAAACTACTCTGAAAAATTTTCATTGGGATTACTCACAACGTCGGGAAGTTTGGGGTTATTATTCCCCCCAAGTTTACCATTAATTTTGTATGCAATAGTTGCCTCCGTTAACATAGACGACCTGTTCCTCGCAGGAATCATTCCAGGAACATTGCTGATAGTCCTGCTTTCTCTTTACAGTTGTTATTTTGGTGCACCAAAGAAAAAAGAAAAAATACCCTTTGATACAAAAATCGCACTTATAGCAATTAAAGACGCAGCGTGGATCCTTCCACTTCCATTCATTGTCTTGATTGGAATATATGGGGGATTCTTTACGGCCGGTGAGGCAGCAGTTGTAACGGTGGTATACACCATAGCCTGCGAAGTCCTTATTTATAAGGATTTGACGTCGTTCAAGGACATCTTTAATATCATGCGTGATTCAATGATCCTGGTTGGTGGCATACTAATAATCCTTGGAGTAGCCTTGGGCCTTACGAGCTATCTTGTTGATGAACAGATACCAATGAAAATCCTTGCTGCGATGAAAATATACATCACAAGCAAGATTATGTTTTTAATTGTGCTAAATGTTTTTCTATTAATCGTTGGATGTCTAATGGACATTTTCTCTGCAATTATCGTTGTGGTTCCATTAATACTTCCCATTGCAAAAGAATTTGGCGTTGACCCGATTCATCTAGGGATAATCTTCCTTGCCAATCTAGAGATTGGATATTCTACGCCTCCCGTTGGTTTAAATTTATTTATATCCGGCTTTAGATTTCAAAAGCCTATCACCACGTTGTATCGCGCATCTCTCCCATTCCTAGTTGTGCTAATAATTGCGCTTTTGATTATTACTTACGTCCCCGACTTAAGCCTATTTTTGGTAAATTTAGCTTCGAATAGATGAATCGTGTTTTAGTTTTGCCCTTCCAAACATTTTTCAATGCCTTCGTAGACAGCAATCAAATGGCGGACGTTTGAGATGAAATCAATTTTTGATGCATCAATTTTAAGTACTGGACCATCATACCAACCCTTTTCACGCAAGATATTTGTGAAATTGTCGTAGCGATTATTCAATGCGGTTATCAATCGGCGCAAGCCCTCTGGGATTCCATCATCCCCGGTGGATTCATCTTCTTCGATCCGTGACCGCTCACGGATATTTTGCAAGAGATAATCAAGTGGGGAATGCAGCAAAATCATCAGATTAGGTTTTGCAAGTAACCTGAATTCCTTTTCTAATCTTTCATCGATAACATTTAGAGCTTCCCTTGTCAGATATGGAACATCCATATCATTATGAAGGACTTCGCAAAAAGCATATCTGTCAGCTAATACGGATCCGTCAACGCACGTTGCGCTTTTTAGTTGCTGCACGGTTTGAAGCTGCATTTTACGAAGATCTAAATACGCATGCTGGATATCCAACGCGCCTTTTCCAGATTCTTCTTTGCAATCATCCATGTTGGACTTTCAATGGGATGTTTCTGCTGACACTCGATGAACTCGTTGATTCCACCATAATACCTACCAAGCGTACGTTTGGCGGTATCTTTCATCGTTGCCAGAAGAGGTGAAAAGGAATCGTTCTGAACAAAGTGATCTTCAAAACCATCGTCCGGAAGTTCAAATAGCGCATTCATTCCGGTATTAAATGCCAGAACCTTAATAAGAGAACTTTTTCCAGCACCAATATTACCGATACAGGTAATGAGCTCTTGTTTCTTTGAAAAGCGCTTCATCAATCGACGAACAACGTTGGTTAATCTATGCGGAACTTGATAACGCTTTATGTCTGGGTCTTCCTGAACTTCGTAGATATTATTTGTTGTGTTTGTCATTAAATTTTACAGGGCTAATGCGGTTTGCCTTGGATCCTGCATCCACGCCTGGCCGATATGATTTTTTCTTACAGCAACCATTCGACGAACCTTTTCACGAATCGTCCCCGCTGCTACATGAACGTAATCCGGATGCTCATACATATCGATCTCCGCGGGCAGGATTACGATATCAGCATCGGGGGGGACTATCGCATACTCTTGATAACGTAAGAGTGTATGTTTCCAATCCGTTGCGATATTCTCATATGCGTTGTGGATTTCCCGCAAATATTCTTCCGTAATTGTATTTGCGTAGCCATCCCCATCCGCGGCCCGTTGCTTCCTGCGGTTTTCTAGCAGAACCGGCTCAGACCTAAGATATACCGTCAGATCAGGGAGGCGAATTCTCTCATTCTGCAGCGTTTGGTAAAACAGCGTTTTATACAACTTTGCATGTGCTGGAGGCATCTCCCCTGAATCTATCATGCGTTTAACAAAGACCTCCGGACCATCTAAGAACGGCCTGTCTTCCACAATTAGAACGCCTTTTTTATAGTTTCTTGTCATGAGGTGTCTAATCTCTCTTTGCTGCATTGTACGCATATGCAAAAAAGAAACCTCGGTAGCAAAGATATTGGCAACACGATCTTTATAAAAAAGAGCCAGGCATTCATCTGTCAATGAACCCTTATCAACACGCTCTGTAAATGTGTGCAGTTCGGCATTGTCTAAAAGTTTTTCCAAATCGCTTTTGTACGGATCCCTAGAGATAGCATTCATGAGGGTCGTCTTTCCTGAAAAAAGATTACCCATTATGCCAATGTGAAAATTTTTCGCCATATTTTCGGCTTTCTTTGATTAAATTTAAAAAGACTTTTCGATGGATGCAAAACTTCTATCAGACAAAGTTAGAATCGTCAAATTTTTTTAGCAGCAAAAACGATTTTTTCGTGGCGTACGATATTGATTTTACGGAGCTTTGCGGGCGACAAAAAAATCCTCAATGATAACAGTTATCCACACAGTTCCTTATGAGCCTCGATCGCATATCTATCTGTCATCCCGGCAATATAGTCACAGATGTGGCGTTTTGATTTGTCTTCTTGATATCGTTCAAAAAATTTTGAAGCCATAAGGTTTGGTTTTTCAATATATTTGTTGAAAAGATCTGTAATTATCTTGTCTGCTTTTTTGGCCATCTTCACAACCTGCGGATAGTGATACATATTATCAAATAAAAACTTTTTGACCTCGCTCGTTTGCCCCTTCATCTTATCACTAAAGGTGACTAGATCTTTACCTCTTTCGCGAACATCGGCTAAGGTTTTGATATTAAGGTCTTTTATTCTCTTGCGCGATTCGCCTTGGAGATCCGTTATCAAATCGTTTATCACCGTACTGATAGTCCTGTGTCTGTGGATCCTATCCGGAGCGCCCGGAAACTGTTTTAAAACACGGCGATAGACCTCATCCCACAGTGGCACCTCATTTAACGACTTTAAGTTGAGCATCCCCCAGTGAAGTCCATCATCCAAATCGTGGTTCATAAAGGCTATTTCATCCGCCCTGTTAACGATCTGGGCCTCAATGGTGGGATATCCAACATCTTTAAAACCCTCTATGTTTCTTGGTTGATCATAATCCGTACAATGTTTAACGATCCCCTCTAAGACCTCATATGAAAGATTCAGACCATCGAAGTGCGGGTACCTCACCTCAAGATTTGTAACAACACGGTAGCTTTGGATGTTATGTTCAAACCCCCCTTCATCTTGCATTAAACGGTTCATGGCGGTCTCCCCGGGGTGACCGAATGGGGTGTGCCCAAGGTCATGAGATAGGGCCACCGCCTCGGCTAAATCCTCATTAACCTGCAATATCCTTGCGACACCACGAGAGATCTGCCCAACTTCCAAGGTATGGGTTAGTCTTGTTCTGTAATAATCGCCCTCGTTATTAACAAAAACCTGGGTTTTATACTCTAAAAGACGAAATGCCATTGAATGAATGATCCTTCCAACATCGCGATAGTAACATGGTCTAAAGGTGCATTCATCCTCTGGATATTTTCTTCCCAAAGAATCAACGGAGTGTTGGGCGTAGGGGGCCAAAAACTCTTTTTCTCTTTTTTCGTAATCTTGTCTTATATGCATTTTTTACTTTGAATTGTTAATTATTTTTTCGATTTCGGAACAGGCCCCATCCAAATCATCATTTACAACCTGAAAATCATACCTATCTTTAAATGTCAATTCCATCAAGGCCGTTTGTAGGCGTCTTTGCTGAACCTCTGCAGAATCAGTAGCGCGCCTTGATAAGCGTTTCTTTAATTCATCTTCAGAGGGGGGAAGAAGAAAAATAGAGATTGCATCATCCTTGTAAAGGGATTTTAATGTCGTTCCACCAACAACCTCTAAATCAAGCAAAACAAATTTTCCATGAGTTAACCAATCCTCCAACTGTGCCTTAGGGGTTCCATAATAATTTCCAACATATTCTGCCCATTCGGCAAACTTGCCTTCTTTTATCCCCTTTTCAAATTCATCCTTTTCGACATGATAATAATAGGCCCCCTGTTTCTCATCACCACGAACGGGCCTGGTTGTCCATGAAATAGAGTGAACCGTCTTTGGATGTGTAGAAAGAAAACGTTCTATAACCGTTGTTTTTCCCGTACCGGAGGGGGCTGATATAATAATTAATTTGCCTCTATTCATTTGGTCTAATATTCTAATTTGACGTCAGGGCCTGCGATAAATTTTTCTTCTTGATCTTTGTTTTAATCCCTTGTGGGGTATGAGCACCCTGCTCGCTAAATATTTTTCCAAAAAACTTTAAAGGGACTTCTTCATAATATCTATTTTCAACGGTTGCATATGGATTTGGTGATTTCCAAATTTCTTTTGGATCGGCATCGTGGATCTTAAGCAAATCATCTAAACCTGGAGATAGAAACTTATCACTTGTAACAA
>CAZHVX010000088.1:2255-8902 GCA_964536295.1 uncultured Pseudomonadota bacterium | reverse complement strand
ACAATCTTCATCCTTCGTACAGGCCTCGCCCTTTGGGGCACCCGACTCGGCCACCTCTGCACACTTACTTTCTACGCACTTCAAATCTGTTGCACAATCTTCATCCTTCGTGCAGGCTCCCCCCTTGGCAACTGCTATATCAATCTTTAAACATGTTTCTGCAATACAGTCAAAACCTGCGTCACAATCTGTATCGGCTGAACATGGTCCACCTTCTTCTAGAACGGTGCCACATTTTGTTTCAAGACATTTAAGTTCACCTTCACATTGGTCATCGGTCGTACAATCGCCACCCTTTGAAACGCCAGGTACAGGGGCTTCATTAGTCTCGCTGGAATCACTGCCCGAGCTCCCTCCACTACAACCCGTTGACATTCCCGACGAAATGAAAACGAGCGAAATAAGCAAGCTCACTAACCCAATGGTCCTGATTATCCTATTCATACTTTCCTCCTGATATCTTTTGATTGACCGGATCGTTACATATTCAGTGAATTTAAGCAAGGCATTATATATTTACCCCTTGATAACCCCTAGGGGCACTAACTTTGCAACTTTTTTGGCCAGGCCGGCATTGTGAACAACATCTACAACCTCTGCAACATCTTTATAGGCCTCGGGGGCCTCTTCTACTATTGTTTCAAGTGATGCCCCCAAAATACATATCCCTTTTTGCTTCAATTCGGATGCGATATTTCTTCCCCTGCAATGTTTTTTTACCGCGTGACGGCTCATTAGGCGCCCTGCCCCGTGACATGTCGAGCCAAAGGTCTTATCCATAGCATCGGGTTGGCCAACCAAAACGTATGAATATCGCCCCATGTCCCCGGGGATCAACACGGGTTGCCCCACGCCACGATACCTTGACGGAACATCTGCATGGCCAGCCGGATACGATCTTGTAGCGCCCTTACGATGGACAAGAAGTTTCTTCTTTTTTCCATCCACATTAAATGTTTCAAACTTGGCGATGTTGTGTGCCACATCATAGACTAGACCTAATCCCAGATCACGCGGGCTCAAATGAAAATATTCCTCAAAGATTTCTCTAACCCCATGCATCAGCATATGACGATTCGCAAATGCGAAATTTGCGGCGCATGCCATCGCGGCCAGATATCTTTGCCCCTCCTCTGATTTGATTGGTGCACAACAAAGTTGTTTATCGGGAAGTTTTATTCCGTATTTCTGAGAGGCCCTAAGCATCACATTTATAAAATCCGAACATACCTGGTGTCCCAATCCACGTGATCCGGTATGAATTTGAACGGTTATCTGATCCTTATGTAAACCAAACGCCTCTGCGGCATTCTCATCAAAGATCTCTGACACATAACCCACCTCTATGAAATGATTGCCGGATCCGACTGTGCCAGATTGAGGTTTTCCGCGTTCCAGGGCCCGATCGGATATTTCAGATGGATCGGCCCCATCGATCCGGCCATTTGCCTCGACATATTCCAAATCTTCACGAGATCCAAATCCGCGTTCAACCGCCCAGAGAGATCCCTTTTCAAGGATCTCTTTTTCATCAGATTTTGATAATTTAAAATCCTTGTGCCCCCTGCCAACTCCAGTTGGTATCCTTGAAAATAAGGCTGTAGTTAATCCAGGAATTTGGCCAGCTACATCATCTTTGACTAGATTTGAGCGAAGAAGCCTGACTCCGCAGTTGATATCATACCCAACACCGCCTGGTGAGACTATTCCATCATTTTCCGGATCAAAGGCCGCAACACCGCCAATCGGAAATCCATATCCCCAATGCATATCTGGCATGGCCAGTGAGGCCTTAACAATTCCGGGAAGGGTCGCTACATTTATCACCTGCTGCAATGATTCATCATTAGATATATCATCCAGCATTTTTCTTGATGCATAGACCACACCATCCACACGCATGGCACCGTTTTTGGGCACTTTCCAGGAATAATCCGATATCTTTTCGAGTTGCATTTTAAAAATAAATAAAAGGTTGGTTTATATATCGAAGATCACCCTGGCAACCCACCTATCATCCTCTTTTTTGACCTTAAGCTGATGGTAGGTTACCGCCTTAATTTCTTTTTTGATTTGATGTTTATCCTTTTCAAAGGGAACACCCTGAGCCTGAGCATTGATATATTGGTCACCAATATTTTTAATTGATAAGTGTCTTAAGATAAAATGTTTTGTTTCAAACAAATACAATAATTCTTCCAACCAAGCGACCATCAGCTCTTCAACATTATCAGTTGTTAAGGATATTTCCTCAGCAATAAGGGGGGAATCATTACAATCAACAATGATATCAAATAGGGCCACCGCCGCATTTTTGAAAAGCTCGGCCAACGTCTGCCCCGCCACCTCAATACCAATGTCGGCTGTGTGATCTATGGTTTTATAATTACTCATGGTATCATGTGTTAAACATTATACCCATTCATAGTTATGAACTTCATTATCGTTAAAAAAGTAACTAACCTCAAATGCGGCTGTTTCCTGAGCATCCGAACCATGTGTTGCATTAAGTTGAATATCTGTACCATAGTCATTTCTAATTGTTCCTTTTGCGGCCTTTGCAGGATCGGTAACACCCATAGACTCACGCCACAATTTAATCGCTCCGTCACCTTCTAGCACCATTACAATACATGGATTTGAGATCATGAATTTTATCAAATCTGTAAAGAAGGGTTTTGTTTTATGAACATGATAAAAACCCTCTGCTTTTTCTTTGTCCAAATGAAGCATCTTCATTCCCACTATTTTCAATCCAGCCTCATCTATCCTTCTTACAATTTCACCGATAATTCCCTTTTCAATAGAATCAGGTTTAATGATCGCCAATGTCCTCTCAGTAGCCATTTCTCCTCCTTTTTTAAAAAAAACTATTTACCAAAAAAATTATTTATCAAGAATCTATTAACACCCCTATTTAACTTAACTATTGCATTAACTAGATCTATTTCCTCTGGGCACACAATATCGCAATTTTTTACAAAAGAACACTCAGAAATGCCCCCCTCGCCAGTAACGGAGAATATACGCCTATCTTTATCACCATTCCCTACAGGATGTGAATTAAAAAATTGCACCTGAGCCAAAACCGCCGCTCCTAAGTATTTGGAATTATTATTATATTGCGGGCAGGCCTCAAGGCATGCACCACAATAATTACATCTCCCAAGCCTTGAGAGATCCTGTCTAAGGTTATCCGTATAAACAACCACGGGTCGAAAATATTCATAATCTATCAGATTCCACGCACCAACTTCCCTTAACCCCTCAAAGATCTTTGTTCGGTCAACCATCAGATCCCTGATAACGGGAAACTTTGATAGCGGCTCCAACACAACAGGTTCTTCAAGGCTATCTACTTTCGTTTCACAGGCCCTTAACACCTTACCATTAATGATCATCGTACAGCTACACTTTTCCCAAACTACTGGAGCTACAATCTGCTCATCATCTGTTTGAAAATTTTCTTCGATCAATAAAAGACAATCTGCAATGGTCATTCCATCACAAAACGTAACAGAAAATCCTTGCCAATAGGGAAGTTTCTCTGGCGTATCCTGCCTGCGAATCTTTAAGTGTATTTTACGGTCTTTGTTGTTCATAACTGTACGGCGCTTTCTTCTCCAACATCCTTGACTGATGAAAATGATGTTAAGTCTATCTCTTCTTCAAAATTAAACTGAATATCTTCATCGTTTTTTCTTACAAGGGTGGAAAATAGCCATTTTTCATCATTTCTATTTGGAAAATCATCTCTTAAATGGCATCCTCTTGACTCCTCGCGCTTCAATGCGCTTCTGGTAACGATTTGCGAGAGATTTAACATTGATGATAAATTTTTCATGAACATCAACTCTTGATTAACCCACAACCCCTTATCCCTTATACCGCAATTTTTGAACCTAGATTTTAGTTCATCAATTTGAATAATCGCCTTGTTCAACCCATCGGCATTTCTTTTCGACCCAACATATTCTAACATTATTTGATTGAGATCTTTTTTAAGCAGATAAGGATTTTCATCTCCATTCATATTTAACATTTTTTCATCAACGGCTTTTATCTTTGCAACGCTGTCATCAAAAACTGATGTAGGGATATTGCTTTCCATTCCTTGAGAGATAAAATATTCTAACGCAAAGCTGCCGGCTTTTAATCCAGAATAACTCTCGGCAAGGAGCCTGTTTCCATTTAGTGATCCAGCACCATTAAAAAGATACTGGCACCCACCTGCTGCAAAAAGTCCTGGTATGGAGGTTGATGACGACTCGTCAATCCAAAGGCCACCCAATGGATGTACACCTTCGGTATCGAATTTAACAAATTCACAATTTGCCAATATGGCACCAGATTCAAACAAGGCGCTTATTTCAGCTCCATCATTAACGAAGGGCGCTGCCTTAGATTCATATATCTGCTCAAACCCCCCTGCGGCCATAACAATTCCATGCGCTGAAAATGATTTTATCTCCATCGTAAAAAGATTTTGGGCCACAATACCAACGGCGTTACCGTCGTCATCTTGGATTAAAGACAAAAATTGCCAATTTTCATAAAGAGTAATCGTCGATTCTTTAACAAACCTATCAACCTGAGAAGCCAAAGCATTAACAATGAAATGACTTGTCCTACCATCAACGCGTGCAATCCTTGCCTCAGTAGCATCATCCGAATGAAACAGCTTGACATATCCCTCTTCGGTCCTATTGAAGGGCACACCCATACGATCATATTGCAACACAATTTTTTCAGCTGCATCAATCATCTCTGACGCAAAATTTTGGTGAATTAAGTAATCCCCCTTAAGAACTGTGTCATAAAGATGAACCTGAGTTGATATATCAGGATGAGGCGAGGCCATTGCAGCATTAATCCCCTCTTTAATATTCAACGAAGGAGACCTTCTCAAAGGAGTCCTGGAAAAAATCATGACCGGAATCCTCTTGGAAGCTATTGTAATAGCGGCGTTTAAGGCCGCTATCGTATTACCAACTATGATTACTTGATGATCCATATTTTATAATGAAATTTTTGTTATTAACCAAAAGCCCCATGCGCTAAAAGTAAAAACAAAAAGCCACATTTTAATTGAAACTAACTTTCTTGATTTTGCCGTAGCCGTCAAGCCAAAGATCATTGCACCATTCATCCACGCAATCGCACAGTTAAATATTGTTGCCAAGGTTCCAATCAAGTAAAAAACCATAATCGACTTTGATGAAATTAGGCTCTTAAGATAAATTAAATTTGCTGGTTCCTTTGCAACAAAGCAGTGAAGATGAACTGCGTAGATATGATACAAAACAAACACCAACATCACTGTAGCTGCTATTCTGTTTAAGAAATAAAGCCAGTTTCCCAAAAAAGAATAATCCATTGTATTGCTTGAACCATTGTAAGCAATAATCATTGTGTAGAAGAGATAAAAGATTATAGGAATTATGATAACCAAAAACTCCAAAACCCTCAAAATTGGAACCGAATCTACAAACACCGTCCACCCAGACATTAAGTTTGGATTTTTTACCATCAGCGTACCCAAGATGAGGTTCGAAAATATAAACAAGCCCAGAGACACCATCCCAATTAGGGAATGTACCCTCCGCGTTAAAATATATGAAATCGTCTTAGAATCCATAAAGTTTCGTAAATTTACAGTAGCCCAAGATACCAGTCAAGCACTAGTACTCTAAGTCATCATCTTTGACAGAGCCTTGAGGGTTTTCGGTTACACGCTCATCCCCTAAGTGGAGAGTTTCATCCGATTTCTCGTATTTTTCAATAATATCCGCTTCTGAAGTGCTCTCAATAGTTTTGTCACCGACAAATTCCAACCTAACCTCGGCAATTCCGGAAGAAATCATTCCTATCTTTCTCGCAGCGGCCTTGGATAAGTCAATCACCCTGTTTCTAACAAATGGGCCCCTGTCATTGATTCTAACAACAACCGACTCATTATTCTGCAGATTAGTAACATTTAATATTGTTCCAAAGGGAAGAGTTCTGTGTGCGGCAGTCAACTTTTCTGGATCAAACCTTTCTCCATTTGCCGTTAACCTCCCAGCAAACGCCTCTCCATAGTATGAAGCAACTCCCACCTTGGAATATCTATGAACCTTCTTAGGCGACCTTTCATATGTGTACTTTGTCGCACAACTAGAGAGAAAAACTGCTACAACTATCAAAATCAGAATATTTATATTGGACTTTCTCATATCAATTTAATAGCATGCTTTTTTATGAACTAACACCTTTGGAGGAGCAATGGCAACAGCAAAATTAATATACGCAAGTCCTGAAAAAGTATGGGACATGTTTTATGCAACAAAGTTCATAACACCAGATCCTTACTATTTTTTTCAGATTGGCGAAAAAAAGTTTGTGGTTGTCAATGAACTTGAATATGGCAGGGCCAAGAATGAAGCAAAGGTTCATAAAGTATTGATGTATAAAAGTTATACCTACTCTGGAAAGCCTCGAACATACGCTGAATGCGTAGTTGATTATCTTAAGGAAAACAAAGTAACTACCTTGGAGATCCCAGAATACACCCCCATTACAACTGCAGATTTTTTCAAAAGAAAACGTTTTAAGATCCGGATTAAAGATGATCCATTTTGGCCAGAGAGAGTCATTAAGACTCCGCT
>CAZHVX010000088.1:0-2245 GCA_964536295.1 uncultured Pseudomonadota bacterium | reverse complement strand
AGCTTATCGATCAATCACAAAAAATTGTTTTTAAATCCATAAAACATGCCTACGATGTTTTAAAAGCTTCCAGGATTAAGGGCAATTTCTTATTACACAAGGGTAAAAAATTATACTCTGAGCATCTCCAGGAAATTATCGCCAAATTTTTATTTGATTATGGAATGAGCGTGAAAATTGGAAGAGACGTTATAGTTTCGTGCGGCAACCAATCCGTTGATTGTCACCAAATAGGATCGGGGCCACTAAAACCACACCAATCGATAGTTATTGACGTTTTTCCCCAATCCATGAAAACGTTTTACTGTGGAGATGCCACAAGAACCTTTTGTAAGGGTAAACCCTCCAAGGAACTTAAAAAAATGTATCTGGCTGTTTTGAGTGCGCAGGAAATGGCGATAAAGTCGATTAAAGAGGGCGTCAATGGCAAGAAGGTCCACTCGGCTATAAGCAAATTCTTCAAAGAGTGCGGATACGAAACATATGAAAAATCTGGACATATGCAGGGCTTTTATCATGGAACCGGACACACATTGGGATTAGAGGTCCACGATGGTGGCGGCCGACCACTTGCAATGGCAGACTTCAAATTAAAAAAGGGTGTTGTAACAAGTGTTGAGCCTGGCCTCTACTACACAGGAATTGGTGGAGTACGGCTAGAAGAACTAATATATGTTACCAAGAATGGTTGTGAAGTTTTAGGTGGAATTTTTCCAAAGGTATTAGAAATAGCCTAGTATCTAGTATTTTGTAACCTGTTCAAATCCAGACAATCGTCCGTAACAGATCAATGTACTATTCGCCGCAATGACATGCGTTGCCTTTGGATTAGGTGTTATACCATCTGCGTTTTGAATGGAAAGAATTATAATATCCTTTTCTCTTACATGTGTTTCTGCGATCTTTTGTCCAACCAATTCTGATTCAGGAGAAACGAAAATCTTTACTAGGCCATAATCGCCGGATTGATTCAAAACTTCTTCCACATTGGTGTCTTCAAGCTTTGCCTTCTCTAAAAGTCTTTTTCTAACATATTTGTGCAATTTATCTGTAAGCCTTTTCTGTTTTGAAAAAAACCAGATACCACCAACGGCAAAGAAAACAAGTAATATTGAAAGGGCTGGCGAAATAACCCCACCCTTTCCAAATGAAACAACAAACGATGCTATAACAGAAACAATACCTGCATTTCCTAAAATAATGAGGTATGAAATTATTTTTCTACGGCGGGGGTGATGGACTATCATCTCTGATTCACGTGTTGTAAAACCGGTGCTACTAAATGCCGATAACGCCTGAAATCTTGCAACTTCCCTAGAAAGACCCGTTAACTCAAGGGCAACGGAACCAACTTTCACGATGATATATGAAATAATTATAAATATGGCCAATAAAAAGAAACTCATATGCCCCTTATAACAAATATTCCAGTAGTGTTCAATAAGCAATAAACGACCTCCTTAACTTTACGCAATGATTATTTATAGGACTTATCAAAAACAAGCGATCTTGATGACCAGTAATGTCGAAGGACAAAGCAGTTTGGGGAGCCGGTTTCGCTTCGGTGATTTTCCTTCAGCCAGGGGCTGATCCGCCTACATCTACGAATTAAATCGGTGGCGGACATACGCCCCAGCCCGCCTTCATATTTTTTGTATGATGGCTGGCGGGGGAAAATCACCTGCCCGTTCGGCCGTTAATATCTAGGCTTGGATGAACGGCCTCTCCCAGCCCGCCTTCATATTTTTTATATGATGGCTGGCGGGGAGGCCGCTCAACCGACTCCCCAAACTACTTTGACCTTCGACATCACAGATAAAAAATGTATCAAGTACAAACACTCGTCCAGAAGTGTGACTTATCAAAAAAAAAGCGATATTGGGGTATTGATTTAGCGGCCTTTGAGTTGGCGCCATCTAAGCCGTCTAATCATTGCGCCAACTCAAGGCTTCGATTTCGCGGCGTCTGAGCGAAATCGATTTAGCGAAAGCAATGCCCCAATGTCGCTTGTTTTTGATAAGTCCTATAAATAATCATTACGTTAAGTTGAAGGGATGTAAAAAAGTACCCCCTTTGGTCTCTTTTGACCCATAAAATTTCTGACGTATTGCGATTTATTATCCGCCAAAACTTTATTTTAGCAATAATATCAACCGGTTATGTTTTGGACACTTTTGGCACATATATTGAAATAACTAGCTGTGGAAGGTGATTTTAATGGCAGCTCGGACACTAAATTATACCG
>CAZHVX010000087.1:0-8981 GCA_964536295.1 uncultured Pseudomonadota bacterium | reverse complement strand
CTGTTTATCTAACCAATAACATAAACACAGACAAAGATTGAAATCTGCGTTCATCTGCGTTCATCCTGTTTCGTTTTTTCATGACAACTTTTGACACTATCGTCTACGTATAAAGTAAGCAAGATCCATACCATTTAGTGAAATATAAAATTTGTTATAAATGGATTTAAATGGCAATATTTTGCAGTTTCTTCAGATCTAAGATACTCAATTTGATAACAGCGCTATTTAGCGTCAGTGGCATTGACGTTTTGCATAAAATAATGGGTAAAAAGGGAAATTATGCAGAAAAAACATACAAACCTTCCTAAAAAAGGGGTCCCCTTTTTTAGGAAGGTTTGGGGGTTGCTTAGAATTGTACTTCGGGGACGGTTTCAGCACCCTCGGCTGATTTAAAGTAGATATTTTCCTTTGTGTATCCGAAGATTCCGGCAATTATATTGTTTGGAAAGCGTCTTACAAAAACATTGTAGGAACGAACTGCATCATTGTAGCGTTTTCTTTCAACTGCAATTCTGTTTTCTGTCCCGGCTAGCTCATCCTGGAGTGACAGGAAGTTTTGATTGGCCTTGAGATCCGGGTAACGCTCGGAAACCAGCAACAGTCTTCCCAAAGCAGCGGTCAATTGATTATTTGCACCGACCTTTTCGGGGATTGATTGTGCCTGTCCGACCTTTGCCCTAGCTTCAGTTACCTTTATGAAAAGTTCTTTCTCATGCGAGGCATAACCCTTAACTGTGTTTACAAGATTCGGAATCAGATCATTTCTGCGTTGCAGCACATTTTCAACCTGCGCCCATGCGGTTTCTACCGATTCGTCAAATGTAACGATATTGTTGTATTTACCTACACATGAACCCGCGAAGAGTAGGGTCACTAAGATGACGACACCTAGCACTATCCATAATTTCTTCATAAAAACTCCTTCTTTAGCTGAGAGTTTATAGCTGAGAGCTGAGAGGATTTTACTTCTACTCTCAGCTAAGTTCTCTCAGCTAAGCTCTAAGAACTAAGCACTATATTTGTCTACGAATTTAGTAACCTTTTTTAATTCGGTCAAATACCGTTCAAACTTTTCTATAGCATCGTCTTTACCGAAAAATCCTTTTCCCTCTTTATTATCGAGTATCTCAGAGAAAATAGCCGGGCTAAATTCAATAAATTGGGATAGTTGTTCAACTATTTCACGCGCCTTTATTGCAGGGGGTTTCCCCGTCATCCTTAAGACGCCCTTAAAAATGGCAACAAAGCTTGAAATGGATCCGGTCATTAAGCGGCCAATAAACTTATGGTGTTGGCTGTTGATGACGAACTTTGATTGAAGTTGCAGGACCTTGCCTTTAAGTTCGCTTTCGCATTGGTGTCTTAAATTTGTCGGATCGATTTTTAGGTGTTCAAATAAATCCTCACCATAAAGAGTTTTGTGATTGTCGCTAATATCATAAAATTCGATGGGGAATACATCCAGCGATGTTTCAATATGTTCCCTGTCGAAAAATAATGGAATCGAATTTCCCTTTCTAATCCATTTGGCAACCAATTTGTTTGATTTAATGAGTTCGATTGGAACAAGATTTTTTAGGACAATAATTGTATTGTAGTCAGAACTTCCTTCGATGAATTCATCTTGAGCTGCCGAACCATATAAGGCGACTGACTCTAGGTTGTCACCGTAAATGTCAGCAAGTTTGCTTATAAAATATTGAAGTTTCATATGTTCTCCTTAGAGCTTAGAACTTGGCTGAGAGCTGAGAGTTTAAGGCTGAGAGGATTTCTCTCAGCTAAGCTCTAAGTTCTCTCAGCTAGTATTACCAACTTCCCGATGCTCCACCGCCCCCCGACATTCCTCCACCAAAGCCTCCAAAACCGCCTCCGCCGAAGCCGCCCCTGGAGCGTCCTCCACCCATTCCGGATAGCAGAAACAATGCTAGAAAGGGGTGGCGGATGAAAAATGGTATAAAGAATATCAAGAAAACGATTATTCCAATGCCACGTACACAACTTGATCCGCGCCTTGATTGTATCTCGCTCGTGTGTTTTAAATACCTTACCTGCCCGCCAAGGCCGGAGGCCTTCGCCACATCAAAATCTATATTATTCTTTTTAGATATGATCTGGATAACTTCAGTTGTTCCATTTAGGATCCCCGCTCCGAAATCTTCTTTTTGGAACCATGGAACCATCGTGTCACGGATGATTCGTCCAGCTAGGGCGTCATTGATTGAACCTTCAAGTCCATAACCAACCTCGATGCGCATCTTTTTTTCATGTGGTGCGACGAGTATTAAAACGCCGTTATCCTGTCCTTTTTTTCCAATTCCCCATTTTTCAAAAAGTTCAACTGCGTAATCTTCTACGGTGCTGTCTTCCAGGGATGGAATTGTTGCTACAACTATCTCATTGCCGGTATGACGTTCGAAGAGACGGGTCAGTGATTCAAGACGATCCTTGACGTTTTGGTCCATAATTCCAGCAAGATCATTTACGTACCCCTGTGTTTCCGGAAATGAATGGGCCCTTATAGCTACAAGGGCCAATAGCCCAATAATTATGTACTTTATTTTCCCCCGCATTGGAGGGATTAGATACCAGATGTTTGGTAGGATGTAAATACCTTATGGGAGTGATGGAAAATACATTTTGTCATCCTGAATTCGCCAAAGGCGAATGAAGCCTGCCTACCGCAGGCAGGGATCCAGTGCTAACAAATTGAATTTACTGGATTCTTCGTCCGCCCCCGCCTTGCTGAACAACGCGAGGCAGGTTTGGCGGACTCAGAATGACATGATAGGCAACAAAATGTATTTTCCATCACTCCCCTTATCGCTTGGTAAGTCTATCGAAAAGAGATACAAGCTTTGTCGGAGAAATTCCTAGGCAGAGTAACATTAATATAAGCCAATCTTTCAAAATTTGAGTATTTTTGATCTTGATCGGAATTTGATCCCCTAGGACAGCTGACCTAAGATCATTGTTTTTCAATCTAATCATCAGATCAAAATCTCCCCATGGAGATTTTTCATTGAATCCAGAAAGTTCTTCGAATATTGTTTTTCTAATAAAGAGTGCCTGTTCGTAACGAAATATCTTTGAGGTGTTGTATCTCATTTTTTCGAAAAACGTGATCATGTTGGATAGAAAACTGCTTGGGCTGAATTTCAAATCAAATGCACCGGCTACGATTTGTTGATCTTGAAGTAGACCATTGACTTTCTTGAGGGATGCAAAGGGGAGTTTTGTGTTAGGTTGTAAAAACAAAAGAATTTCACCCTTTGCGATATTGGCGCCGGCGTTCATTTGTTTTGCGTGTCCTGGTTCGGTGATGACGGGAACGACGTGTTTATCGTTTAGAACATTTACTGTGGATCCATTCGGATCCCCATCCACAACTATTATCTCATAGTTGTTGTCGTAGTTGCTTTTTTCAAAATCCCCAATTGATACATTAATAGTTTTCGTTTCATGCAGTACGGGAATAATTATTGAAAATCGGATAGAATTCATGAAATAACCCCTTGCCGGTGATTATATGGTAAAGCGTGTAAGATTTACAAGGTTTTCTTAAGACGCAGCAACGCTGCGCCTTAAGCAGCCCTTGATCCTTCGACTGAGGCGTTATTTCCCCCAGAACTGTACTATAAGTATTGCCTCGCTCAGGATCAACCCTGAGTAAGCCCCGGGTTATAATCCGGGGTGCATCGAATGGGTTGATTTAATTTGCGGTTGTGTTAGATAAAGTCCGAAGGAGGGCGTATGCCATCAAAGACTACTGGGGCTCCAAAAAAGAGGGTGAAGACTGTCAAGCCGGGGGAAAAAGAATGTTTTATTAAAAATATATGTCTCAATAAATATTTGAGATTTGCAATTCCGGTCTTAATTGTCCTGGTTATTCTAATTGCAATTCTACTTGGATATAAAGAAAATAAACGTGAATTTGTTTTTTATCCAATGGGTGGAATTCCATTTAAAATTGTGGCCTATGGAAGAAATGAGATTGAATTTAACGACGACACGATTCAGGCAAAAGAAAGGGTTGAGGAACTAGAGGATGCTTTTAATAGGTACAGGGTATATTCGAAGATTAGTATTATTAATGCCCGTGCTTACAAGGAATTTACTGCGATTAATGAAGACATGTCTCGTATCTTTGATGAATCGAAGAAGTGGTATGATCTTAGTGATGGGGCGTTTGATGTTACGGTGTTGCCGTTGATCCTTCTTTGGAAAGACAGACAAGCTCTGCCAAATGAACACGAAATACTGGAAACGCTGGCCAATGTGGGGATGCAGAATGTTTTCTTCAATGTAGATGGGATGGTGAAGCTTGGCAAAAAGGGTGTGGGTGTAGACTTTGGCGGAATAGCCAAGGGGTTTATTGTTGATGAGGTTGCAAGGTTACTTCAGGATAGGGGTGTCAAATCCGGGCTCGTTGAAGCGGGGGGTGACTTAACCGTATGGGGTGAAGGTAAATATAATGTCGGTATCCAGGATCCATTCAACGAAAATTCTTTGATTGGCAGAATTTCTCTGAAAAACAGGGCGGTTGTGACATCTGGCATATATCAAAGATTCGTTGAGATAGATGGTAAAAAATATCCACATATCATTGATCCAAGAAATGGTATGCCAATTGATAATGACCTCGTTAGTGTGTCTATCTTCACATCCAAAACTGCGGATGCTGATGCGGTTGCAACGGCCGTATCCGTTCTGGGAAAAAACGATGGAATCAATTTCCTTAAAAAGATGAGTTCCTTTGATGTTGTTTTGATAGATCGAAGTGGAGATCTGTGGATTTCAGAGGGGATTGCCGATTCCATTACCCTGGCCCCAGAGAAAAAGAAAAACATTATCAGACTTACCGAATAAAAGGCCTCTTTTTCATTGAAATTATTAAATAAATTTGTGTACTATACCCTCCCGATGGGGACAGTATAATAAAACGAAACAGCCTGCCTCGCCCTTGCTCGGCAAGGCGGGGATTAACGCACCTGCCCGCCATCATATGATGTATAGGAAGGCAGGCGGGGATAAACGCTGATTTTTATTTGGTCAGGTCCAGCGTTTACTTCGTTTGATTTGATCCAAAAAGCATCTGCGTTCATCAGCGTTAATCCTGTTGCAAAGGAAAAAATATGACAATTACGCAGGTATTTACAAAGGGTTTTTTTAGGGAGAATCCGGTGCTTATTCTGCTCTTGGGGCTATGTCCAGTCCTTGCCGTTAGCGTTAGTGTAAAAAATGCCATTGGTATGGGGGCGGCGGCGACCTTTGTTTTGATTTGTTCAAATACGATAATTGCGCTTTTCGGAAAATTTTTTCCATCCAAGATAAGGATTCCATGTTACATCGTGGTGATTGCTACATTTGTTTCCATTGTTGAAATGATTATGGGTGCATATCTTCCGGCGCTAAATCAAGCCCTAGGGATTTTTATCCCACTAATAGTTGTGAATTGTATTATTTTGGGAAGGGCCGAGGCCTTTGCATCAAGGCACAACGTATTTCTTTCAATCCTTGATGGATTAGGTATGGGAATTGGTTTTGGAATCGCTTTAGCAATCATTGCAATGATTAGGGAAGTATTAGGATCTGGAAAATTTTGGGACATAACGATATCGAACTTTTATTCTGCCAATGGTGCTATACAACCAATGGCTGTAATGATTATGGCGCCAGGCGCCTTTATTGCAATTGGGTTAATAATTGGGTTTATTAACTGGAAACGTAGTTCGTAGTTCGTCGTTCGTCGTTCGTAGTTCGTGCTTGGTACTTTACTATTATATAGTGAAATTATCATAAACGAACGACGAAAAACTAACGACAATCGACTAAGCATATGACAGAATATATTCTATTATTTGTATCCATTGTGCTCGTTAACAACTTCGTTCTTGCCAAGTTTTTGGGGCTTTGTCCATTCATAGGTGTTTCCAAACAGACAAAAACGGCGATGGGTATGGGGTTTGCGGTTATCTTCGTTATGACTTTTGCTTCTATCGTTACGTGGCTTGTTTATCGATATTTTCTGGCTCCAATTGATTCCAATATTTTTTATAAGTTCATGGGTGGAAATGTTGCCGACTATGACTTTACTTTTTTACAAACGGTCGTTTTTATTTTAGTGATTGCAACGATGGTGCAACTTGTTGAGATGTTCCTCATGAAAATGGTTCCTCCGCTCTATGAGGCCCTTGGGATTTATTTACCACTTATAACAACAAACTGTGCCGTGATGGGTGTTGCTCTTTTGAATATAAAAGAGTTTGGTTTTCTTTCATCGGGGGCGGATAGCTTTATCAAAACTGTTATTCAGGGGTTCGGTGGTGGAGTGGGTTTTATGCTTGTTATGCTTTTGATGTCAGGAATTAGAGAAAAATTAGATGAAATTGATTTGCCGGAGTCATTAAAGGGTGTTCCGATTGCGTTTATATGCGCTGGGCTAATGGCCCTGGCCTTTATGGGCTTTGCGGGAATCGGTAATCAGTAGTCGGTGATCGGTAATCAGTAGTCGGTAATCGGTATATAATAGTACTGACAACTGACAACCGATAACTTAGTAATTACAATGTTACCACCAATCATTATATTAGGCGTTTTGGGATTATTATTTGGAATTGGATTATATATAGCATCCAAGGTGTTCCATGTTCACGTTGATCCCAGGGTTGAAAAAGTAGAGGCCTGTCTCCCTGGTGCAAATTGCGGTGCATGTGGTTTGGCTGGGTGCGGAGGTTTTGCAAAGGCAATCGTTCACGGCCATGCCGACATAACATCCTGTATCCCCGGTGGGGATGATGTTGCACATCAGATAGCAGATATCATGGGGGTAGAGGTCGCTGGAAGCGAGAAGCAGGTGGCGATTCTTCACTGCAAGGGCCGAGAGGTAAATGATAAATATGATTACAAGGGGATTAGATCCTGCGCGGCTGCCAATCTCCTCCATGGTGGTCCAAAGGAGTGTGTTTATGGATGCATCGCCTTTGGTGATTGCGTGAAAGCCTGTCCATTTGATGCATTACATATGGTTAACGGATTCCCAGTTGTGGATGAGGAGAAGTGCACTGCGTGTGGTAAGTGTGTGGCTGCGTGTCCGAAGAATCTTTTTTCAATCCAAAAAATGAAAAGTACGGTTCATGTAACATGTAAATCAATGGATAAGCCAAAGGATGCAAGAAAGGTTTGCAAGGTTGCCTGTATCGGATGTGGAAAATGTACAAAGGTTTGTAAGTTTGACGCGATATATGTAGAAAATTTTCTTGCAAGAATCGATTATGATAAGTGCGTTTCGTGCGGACTCTGTGAAAAAGAATGTCCAACTAATGCGATTGTAAATTTAAGGATAGAGAGAAAAGATAAAGGCTTGTGGCCAGTTAAAAAGATAGTCAGTACCCAGTAGTCGGCAGCCAGGGGCTATTTCCCCCCGGCTACTAGCTACAGGCTACTAGCTACAGTTTCATGGGTAAAACATTTAAAAAAGGTGGGGTTCATCCCCCCGAGATGAAGAATCTTTCAGAAAGTTTAGCGTTGGAAGTTTTTCCAGTACCAAACAAACTCATCATTCCAGTATCACAACACATCGGTGCGCCTGCAAAGGTGCATATTGCGGTTGGTGATGCGGTTTTGAAGGGACAGGTTGTGGCCGTGGCAACGGGTTTTGTCTCCGTTCCGATTCACTCTCCGGTTTCCGGTAAGATTGTTGGGATCGAAAAAAGACAAACCTCACTTAATCAACTTGTGGATCATATTATTATCGAGAATGATCATCAGGAAAAATGGGCCGAGGGTTTAAATATCGATCGTGATTGGAAGCAGATGGACACCAAGTCCATGGTTGATGCCATACGTGATAACGGCGTTGTCGGTATGGGGGGTGCAACCTTTCCAACCCATGTAAAACTATCACCACCGGAGGGTGTAAAGATAGACACATTCATATTGAATGGTGTTGAGTGTGAACCCTTTCTAACCTGCGATCATCGTCTGATGCTTGAACGTACCGAGGGTATCCTTGAGGGCATGCGCATCATGATGAAGATTTTGGATGTTAAAAAGGGATATATCGGCATTGAAGCAAACAAGCCGGATGCGATAAAAATCATGAAGAGCGCAACGGCAAATGATTCATCGGTGGAAGTGGTTGCATTAAAGGTAAAGTATCCGCAGGGGGCTGAAAAACAATTAATTGATGCAATACTGGGAAGGGAAGTTCCTCCGGGCAAACTACCTTTGGATGTTGGTGTCGTTGTAAATAATGTTGGAACGGCATTTGCGGTATATGAGGCGGTTTGTAAAAATAAACCCCTCATCGAGAGGGCGGTTACGGTTTCTGGTGATGGCGTTAACAAACCCGCAAATTTACTTGTTCGAATTGGAACAACTATTGGTGATCTACTTGAACATCAAGGAATGAAACCCAAGATCAAAAAGGTTGTATTGGGTGGGCCGATGATGGGGATTGCAGTTTTTAATCCCGAACTTCCCGTTGTAAAGGGAACCTCCGGTGTTTTGGCGCTAGACAAAATAGGGTCCTATACAGAGGGGCCATGCATCCGCTGTGGAAGGTGTATTGAAGTTTGTCCACTGGGTGGTATGGCGGTTGATATGCTCAATGCGATTAAGAGTGGAAATGTTGACAAATATATGGATGTTCACGTTCTGGATTGTGTTGAATGCGGAACGTGTTCTTACATTTGTCCCGCAAGGAGGCCGATTGTTCAGTACGTAAAGCGTGCGAAGGCGGAACTTGCGGCACTGAGGGCGAAGAAAAAGAATGAAAAATAATTGTTTTATTGTTGAGAGGATTTAGTAGTGGACGAGAAGTTTTTAAGTCTGAAAGATATCACAGCCTATACAAAGGCTTTTGAGTTAGGGAACCTCTGAAAAATTACATTAAGCACCTTGTTTGTCATTCTGAGTGTAAGCGAAGAATCCCGTTTGTTCAGTGTTCGCTCGGGATCCTTCGGCTTTGCCTCAGGATG
>CAZHVX010000086.1:7673-9067 GCA_964536295.1 uncultured Pseudomonadota bacterium | reverse complement strand
TTAATCCCCTCCCCTGCCTCGCCCTGCTCGTCAAGGCGGGCCTCGAGGGAGGGGAGATTTTCCTTACAACCAGTTTTTTTATTTAGCAATAAGTTCCAAGTACTGATTTAAGTGCTGGGAAGGTAACCAAAACGGGGAGACAAATCAAGAAATTTCTTGCTATTTTCAAGGGGTTCTGTTATTTCCCATTTCCGTTAACTTTGTATCACCGCGGAGACGCTGAGGGTATAAAAAGACGCTGAAATTAATGAAAATGTGCCAAGATTTGTTGTTTCGATTCATTTCAGCGTAT
The DNA here is from genome assembly GCA_964536295.1 of uncultured Pseudomonadota bacterium. Classification (GTDB taxonomy): domain Bacteria; phylum UBA10199; class UBA10199; order CAZHVX01; family CAZHVX01; genus CAZHVX01. Next base: position 8,775 of record CAZHVX010000086.1, on the reverse strand, counting down.
TCATCATTTTTCTGTGGTTCAGCGGTGATTAAATTGATAAAAAGGGGTACATAATATGATATTGGATCCAATCCTTGGTCTTTTTTCAAATGATTTGGCAATTGATTTAGGGACCGCTAATACGCTCGTTTATGTCAAGGGGCATGGCATTATCACTTCTGAACCATCGGTTGTTGCTGTTCAACGCGATATTCGCGGTGTAAAAAAAGTTTTAGCGGTTGGTAAGGAAGCAAAGGATATGTTGGGAAGAACACCAGCATGTATCGAGGCAATCAGGCCGATGAGAGATGGAGTGATTGCGGATTTTGAAATTACCGAAGCGATGCTTCGCTATTTCATCAGAAAAGCACACAATAGAAAATCATTGATTCGTCCAAGGATCATTATTTGTATTCCATTTGGCGTTACCGAAGTTGAAAAAAGAGCGGTGAGGGAGTCAGCAGAATCTGCCGGAGCAAGGGAAGTTTATTTAATTGAAGAACCAATGGCCGCTGCGATTGGCGCCGGACTTCCAATTACTGAACCAACCGGCAACATGATTGTCGACATAGGTGGCGGAACTACAGAGGTGGCGGTGATTTCCCTGGCGGGTATTGTTTTTAGTAAATCGATAAGGATTGCCGGCGATAAGATGGACGATGCGATTATTAATTATCTAAAACGTAAATACAATCTCTTGATTGGCGAGCGTACTGCAGAGATGATCAAGATTAAAATTGGTACCGCGTATCCAAATGGTGAAATCCAATCTATGCAGATTAAGGGCCGTGATCTTGTTGTTGGTGTTCCTCGTACATTGGAAATTAATTCAGAAGAGGTAAGGGAAGCGATTGCGGAACCAGTTAATTGCATAGTCGAGGCCGTAAAGGTGACACTTGAAAGAACCCCTCCGGAGTTGGCGGCTGATATCGTTGATAAAGGCATTGTTTTGGTTGGCGGTGGTGCGTTGTTGAAAAATCTGGATGTGTTGATCAGAGAAGAAACGGGCCTTCCGGTCACTATTGCAGATGAACCACTAAACTGTGTTGTTTTGGGTTCCGGCAAGGCGTTGGACCATCTTGATACATTAAAAGATGTTACAATTACGTAAAGCGTTGTCATT
>CAZHVX010000086.1:0-7573 GCA_964536295.1 uncultured Pseudomonadota bacterium | reverse complement strand
GTTGGACCATCTTGATACATTAAAAGATGTTACAATTACGTAAAGCGTTGTCATTGTGAACCCTTATTTCTAAACTAAATGCAAAATCTTCCAAAAGACAAAAGAAGCATGCCGTTGTTAGTTGTTGCCTTTCTGTTGGCGATTTTCTTTCTATCCTTATCTCAAAGCAGACTGCATCGCGCAAGGTGGTATGAACAGGCGGTCTACAACCTAATCTATCCATTCCAAATTTCGATCAACCTTATAAGTAGTAAAATTGGAAATGCGTGGGATCATTATATTCACATATCAGATGTATCCTACTATAACGAGAAATATGAAAAACTTATTTCAGAGCAATTTTTAAAAATTAATATTTTGGAAGAAGGGCTTCAAAGGTTTCGTAATTTAGAAAAATTGAGTGGCTACGTTGCTGACCGTGATTTCCAATATCAGGTTGCGCGGGTGATATCAAATGATCCAAGATCGGAGTTTAAGACAGTTATTATAAATAAGGGGCATAAGGATGGTATAAAGATAAACTCTGCGGTATTGGCCGATGGGGGGTTGATAGGAAAGGTTGCAAAGGTTGACAACAGTACCGCCACCGTTCTTTTAATAACGGATCCAAACAATTACATTGATATTTTTGTTCAAAGATCTCGCGCCAGGGCTCTTTTAGTTGGTACCGCCAGGAAAACCGTTCTTCGTCCCAGTTTTTATCTTTCACGACTTGAGTATTTAAGACGGATTAGTGATATCCATACTAACGATGTTATTGTTACCTCGGGACTGGACCAGGTTTACCCCAAGGGCATACCAATCGGCGAGGTGATTTCAATAGAGGCGGATGAATATGGTATATTTAAAGAGGCAAATATTTTACCCTTTGCGGATATCTCCCATCTAGAAGAGGTGTTGATTGTTATTAACGCGGATTCACACGGATATGAACGCTGATTTTCGCGGATATGATAGTATCCGAATAAGGACGACAGATGAAACGTTTTTTGTTTATTGTGATATATAGTGTTGTTTCTATTGTGCTGGAGACAACGCTTCTAACAAATATTCCACATAGTCATTTTCACTTTAATTTCATCATATTGATGGTTGCTTATATCAGTTTTGCCCTTTCATGGAGCGAGGGGGTTCCATCAATTCTATTCATGGGCTTGTTGCAGGATTCTGTATCATTGGCGCCATTTGGGGTGACGGCGGTATCTTACCTGCTTATTTTCTTTTTGGTGAAATTGATTTTGGGAAGGGTGTATTTTAATACGCCAGTTTCAAGATTCATTGAGGTGTCTAGTATAAGTGTTTTGGATAAGCTTGTGGTTATGGTTGTTGTATTAATAACCAGGGGGATTGATTCGTTCCATATCTTCTGGGTTGTAAGGATGATTCCACAGGCTGTTTTTAATGGGCTATTCGCTGTTATTTGGTTGCCGGTTATTCATTGGTATATAAATTTAAGTAAGGAAAAGTTTTTTAAAAAAAAGGAAATTATTTTGAAATAATAAAGTTTAGAACTTAGAACTAAGAACTAAGAACTAAGAACTAAGCTCTAGTAAAGATGGATCTAACCCACGAATATACATACGATATCCAACACCGTTTCAGATATGTTATGTGGATCTGTGTCTGCATCATTCTGCTGATTGTGGGGCGATTGTATTTTTTGCAGGTAATCAAGGGCAATTATTATCGTCTCTTTTCCAACGAAAACAGCATCAAGGATACAAAAATTGCGGCCCTGCGAGGGATGATCTATGATCGAAACGACAAGATTATGGTGGATAACCGGCCCTCCTTTGATGTTGTGATCGTAAGACAGTATATGACGAACAAGGATAAGGTGATTAATACCTTGTCGGGTTTGATAGATATTTCGAGGGAGGAAATCCGGACTCAATTAGAGAAAGGAAGTAATCTTCCGGTATATTATCCCATTGTCATCAAAGACGATGTGACCAGAGAAGAGGTCGCGAAGATTCAAAGCCGGCAGAGCGTTTGGTATACAGATGATATGGATTATGACCTTCGAGGTGTCGAAGTTTTGGTGCGCTACGCCAGGACCTACTGGGATGGAGAAGCCGCATCACACACCCTTGGCTATGTTACGGAGATAGATAGAGACAGGCTAGAAAAATATCGCAAGAAGTATCCGGGTAGATATTCAATGGGGGATGAGGTTGGGGTCTATGGTTTGGAGGAAAGGCTTGATGACGTCTTGAGGGGCAAAAACGGTTTTGAGCAAAATGTTGTTAATGCATTTGGTCGTGAGATTCATATGGAGGGGTTAAGTGAAGAACTTGTAAACGAGGATTGCCAACATGGTAAACACGTTAAGCTAACAATCGATAGGGACCTCCAGGTCTTGGCCAAAAATCTAATGAAGGACAGGGAGGGAGCGGTAGTTGCTCTTAACCCCAACGATGGTGGAATATACGTTATGTATAGTGCGCCATCATTCAATTTAAATAAATTATCAAAGGCCAGACGGGACAAGTACTGGGAGGAAATTAGTTCTGATGAGAGAAAATATCTTTTAGATAGAACGCTTCAGGCGGCCTATCCACCGGCTTCAACATATAAGATTGTTACTGCGGCCGCCGCACTTAGTGAGGGCGTGGTTAAACCAACTGAAAAAATATATTGTCCCGGGCATTTGCTGCACGGCAGAAGAAAATACCATTGTTGGAACAAAAAGGGACATGGATCGTTGGCAATTGTTGATGCCATCGAACAATCATGTGACGTTTTCTTTTATACAATGGGTTTGCGGTTAGGGGTCGACAAGCTTGCAGAGTATGCGCATCATTTTTACTTGGGGAGATCTACCGGTATTGATATTCCGATTGAAAAAACGGGTTTGATTCCGACATCAAGTTGGAAGGAAAAACGTTTCAAGGAAAGGTGGTATTCAGGGGAAACAGTTTCTGCTGCAATCGGACAGAGTTATGATTTGATGACGCCATTGCAGGGGGCCATGATGATAGCAACGGTGGCCAATGGTGGCAGGAAGATCAAACCGCATTTTGTTCAGGAAATATCGGATATTAATGGAGCTGTGGTTGAAAAATTTGAATACAAATCAGAAGACGACGATTTCCCTATTTCAAAAGATGTTATGAAGTTGATTAAGGAGGGTGTGGTTAATGTTGTGCACGGGGATGCAGGAACGGCAAGGCGCCTGAAGTGGTATTCTGTTCCGATGGCGGGGAAGACCGGGACGGCACAGGTCGTTTCGTTAAAGGTTCAGGAAGAGAATAAGGCAAAACGATTTCAGGACCATGCCTGGTTTGTGGGATTTGCTCCGATAGATAAACCGGAGATTGCGGTTGCCGTGTTGGTTGAGCACGGAGGCCACGGGTCCTCTGCGGCAGCGCCGGTTGCCGGGGAAATAATGCAGAGGTTTTTTGAATTAAAAAACAAATAGAACTTAGAGCTTAGAACTTAGAGCTTATAGAACTAAGTACTAAGAACTAAGAACTAAGAACTCAAAAATGAGTTTACAAAAGAAAAGATATATAGAAAATTTTAACTGGCTGTTGATTTCAATCGTTGGGGCGCTGCTTTTTATCGGTGTTCTTAATCTATATAGTGCCCTGTATATTTGGGGGGAAGAGGGGCTGACGCATCTCTTTATCTCCCAGGTGGTGTGGCTGGGGCTTGGCATGCTTGCCTTGATTGGCATTCTCTTTATCGATTATAGAATCTTTGATAGGATATCATATCCATTATATTGGATCATGGTGGGACTTCTTGTTCTGACATTGTTAATCGGTAAAGAAGTTGCCGGTCACAAGAGCTGGATAGGATTTGGTGGATTTGCGGTTCAGCCCAGTGAATTTGCCAAATTGACCTACATTCTTGTCGCTGCCAAATTTTTTAGTGATAACCCAAATCCCGATGGATATAAATTGTTTGAATTGTGGCGTCCCGCGATTCTAATGCTGATTCCATTTGGTCTGGTTGTTCTGCAGGGTGATTTGGGGTCGGGGATGTTTTTTATCTTAACGTTTGTTTCACTTGCATGGTTTGCAAAGATCAGAACCAAAACAGTTGTGACGGGTGTAATAATTGGTATCATTGTGGCGTTTATTTCCTTTCAATATATTCTATCGGATTATCAACGTGCAAGGATCTCGTCATTTGTTCACCCCGGACAGGATGTCAGGGGCGCGGGGTATCATCTTACGCAATCAAAGATTGCTGTGGGATCGGGGAAATTTTTCGGCAAGGGTTATCTTAAGGGAAATATCAACAAATTGCGCTATCTTCCAGAGAAGCACACGGACTTTGTTTTCTCTGTATTGGCGGAGGAATGGGGATTTTTTGGATCCTTTATAACGCTTGGATTGTATCTATCCCTCCTATTGGTGGGGGTGGATATTGCCAGAAAATCAAAGGAGCGTTTTGGAACCTTTCTGGCCATAGGGATCGTTTCCCTAATATTTTGGCAGATTGTGATCAACCTTGGAGGGGTTCTTGGGATCATTCCTATGACCGGGGTTACGTTGCCATTTTTAAGCTATGGAGGATCCTCCACAATATCAGCGCTTGTCTCAGTTGGTGTTTTGATGAATATCAGCATGCGAAGATTCATGTTCTGAAACGTGAATTTACGCGAATATTTCTATTCTTACGCTAATCAACGCGAATTTTCAACGTGGACAAAGCCACCAAGTGTCTTATTTTTTTGTCATCCTGAGTGAAACGAAGGATCCCGCGTGCTCACTGGATCCTTCGTTTCACTCAGGATGACGCAGCTTTTACCATGAAACCATAAAATTTTTAGTGTCTTCGTGGCTTAGTGGTTGCCTTAAATGGTTGAAAAAAGGTGTTTTGTTTGCTGGACACCCAAAAAAAATGCGAAAATTGCATAAAAAAGTTTGATTGGTCGTTTTTATTATAGTAACAGCATTTTCTGGTGTTGGTAATAACGAACAAAAGGGGTGAAAAATGGATTTCAATGTTCTTTCAAAGATTACGGATGGCGTTTTAGGCCAGGACAATGGTCCTTTGGTGGGTGATGATTATCCAATAGGTAGCTGTGGTAAATGCGAGGTTTCACGTACGTCTCCAATGGGACCGGTAGAAAGAGGGGTGACCAATGTAGGCAATGCAGCAGTTGATGGAGTGGTTTTTGGTGCCGATGCTGCATGGAATTTTGTTGATCACTGGAAGTATTTATTAACTGGAAAACTTTGGAAATAGATAAGGGCTCTGCGGATATTTAAAAGGTCATTCGCGTTATAGCGTCTGGCCTTTTTTTGTACTTAGTATTTAGTTCTTAGATCTTAGTTCTTAGCTCTTAGCTCTTAGCTCTTAGTTCTAAGTACTAAGATCTAAGTTCTAAGCACTCTTTATAATTTAGAAAGCACTTGCTCAAGATGTTGCTTTGCAACAGCACCAACGACTTGATTTTTCATCTGGCCATCTTTGAAAAACAGTATAGTTGGGACACCTCTTATTCCATATTTTGAAGGTGTCTCTGGATTATCATCTATATTAACCTTGCAAACCTTAACCTCGCCGACGTGTTCGTCAGCAATTTGGTCAACCGTTGGTCCCAACATCAGACATGGCCCGCACCATGGTGCCCAAAAATCCACCATGACGGGGATATCTGAGTTTAGAACCTCTGATTCAAAGTTTGCATCTGTGATTTCGTGTACATTCGCTCCGGCCATCTTTCCTCCTAAGAAAATAATTTTCATTAATCTCCCTCTAATTGTTTCCGAACCTTAGCCTACCTCCCCCTAAGGGGGAGGCTAGGTGGGGGTGGGGGGTGAGGGTGACCTCACTATGGAACATCTTAATCATTCTTTACTAGATGGCAAGGATTTTTCTATAACTTTTTTTCTAGAACTTAGTCTTTAGTACTTAGTTCTTAGAATATAGTACTAAGCACTAAACTCTCTCAGCTGCATTAGCGCGTAGTGTCATTGGGAAAGGTTGACTTTTTGGATCAGAAAACGTACAAAATTGGAACTTTTTTGGAGGAGATCTATGGGAGTTGGTTTTATAGATAGATGTATGGAGACCCTAAGGGATTTTAGTGTTGCTTTGGATGGTGATGATTTGCAGGTTTCATCTGCTGGTGAGCCTCGGGACAGATATGTAAAATCAAATGAAGTTGAAAAAGGTTCTGCTCCTGCAGCGCATAGTATCAATTATGATGAGTACCTTTTTGGCGAATATGATATCGAAAAGGCAAAACTTGCCTGGAGTTCTGGTAAAAAGGTGTTGCTTAAGAGGGTAGAAAAACTTCCGGATTCGTTACATATTTTGTTTCCTGTTATCTATCAATCAGGTGGGGCAACGCTGGAGGCATTAGCGGAAAAACGTCGGGTGTCGGGTAAGAGTAAGAAAACTGAAGATGCCATAATATTAAGAGTCAAATTTGATAAGGGCTTTTATACAAAAACAAAATATCTCATTGGCACCAATCTCTTTGGTGGCAATCAGCAATTGAAAATTTTCAGAGAAGATACAAGTGACGATGTAATTGACGATCAAAAATCAAGTACACTTAATTTTATCGTTCCATCGCGGATTTACATTGATATGGTTGAATTTGTGCAATTCAAAGGTGGAGATAGACCCTTAATACATTTGGGATCCAATAATGGGGGAGAATGGAACAAACTTGGCGTTTGGCTAGGCTATGGGGATCTTCCCGGTGCAAAGGGGCGTTGTAAAGATCATGGTGGTCATTTTTTCGAAGGGGATGAAGCAATTGGTGAAGAGTGGTGCCATTTAAGGGGATCGATTGATATCTTTGATTCATTGTTTCCAAAGCGTGTGAAGCAAGCAGGTCTCATGAAAGAATACGATGCAGTCGAAGATCTGGAAACGGATGAAGATAAGCTACTGGCAATGTTTGATTTGGGGGATCGTATATTTAATATGCCATATACCACCTGTCGCAAGGATAGTGATGATGAGAAAAAGGGAAGCTGTTGGACACAGGACCAATTGAAGTCAATAAAAACGCAAACGTTGGTTGAAATAGATAACCTATATCGGGCGTTTTATACCAATTCTAATACCTCAAAATAGTTTATATTACAGGCGCTTATGGCACCCTTTAGAGAAATCACTTTATAAAACAGCCAAATTCTTCAGTGTTTAACATACTTCTTGACACCTTTGCAGTAGATCTGTATAAATTTCCTCAATACTTCCAAGTAGTTTCATTTATTATTGACAATTTAATGGGATGCAGCTATAAGCGGTGAACTTTTTAAAGTCAGGGCACTTAGCTCAGCTGGTTAGAGTACTACTGCCAACGCGGCATGTTTTTTTTATTTAAAAAAACATTTGCCACGTTGAGCATCCACCGAAGCCTTTGGCGTAGGCGGACGACTTGCCCACCTTCGTTTCCTTGCGGAAACTACGGCGGGTTCTCGATTTGACAAGTGGTTTTTGTTGGGCGCGTAGCTCAGTTGGTTAGAGTACTACCTTGACATGGTAGGGGTCACAGGTTCGATTCCTGTTGCGCCCACCAAAAAACACGTCAAATCGGAAGTAGGGGTCACTGGTTCGATCCCAGTAGTGCCCACAAATAAGTGAGTTCATCACA
>CAZHVX010000085.1:0-9192 GCA_964536295.1 uncultured Pseudomonadota bacterium | reverse complement strand
TTTTCCGGCAGTGCTGATTGGAGTGTAATAGCTGATGTGAAGAAGGCTATTTCGATCCCTGTTATTGGAAATGGAGATGCAGTTGATAAAGAATCAGCGCAGAAAATGTTTGAGCAGACTGGATGTGATGGGATCATGGTCGGGCGCGCGGCATTGGGTAATCCGTTTATTTTTGACGAGATAAATAGTTCAAAACAACATTCAATGCGGGATACCATTCAGATAATTAATGAACACATTAAATATTTAAAAGAAGAAATGAATGAATTTTATACTGTGATGTTGATAAGGAAATTTATACCAAAATATTTAAAGGGCGTTCCTAATCATATCGAGATAAATCGAAAGATTTTTTCATTAAAGACGATTGATGAGATCCTAGATTGCGTCAATTCTTTTGAGTATCGATAGAACCCACGGCATTGATATCCCTATTACATTTGTATAACAGCCCTCTACGGATTCGATGAGGACCTTTCCCTTTCCCTGGATCGCGTATGCCCCCGCGGCCTTCATTGGTTCCCCCGTTTTTATATACCAATCTATCGTTTTTTGATCCAACTTTGCAAATTTAACGCGCGTTTTTATCAATTTTGAGTAAATTTTGGAGTTTTTTGTGTCAAAAACCACCGTTCCGCTGTAAACTTCGTGCCATTTTCCGGATAATTTCTCCAAAAAGTCCATGGCCTGGGCCTTCGTTTTGGGTTTTCCAAAGATCTTCCACCCCTTAACTATTACAGTATCAACGGCGATGATTATGGCGTTGGGACATGAAGCTCCAACTTTTTCGGCCTTGGATGCCGCTATCCTCAAAACGTATTCATTGATAGCCTCGTTGGCCTTACGGGATTCATCAACGTCTGGATATGTAACCCCGATTTTTATTCCAGCGTCTTTTAGGGTTTGTTTTCGAGCCACTGACCTTGATGCCAATATAATTTTTCTGTTTTGTTTCATATGAAGTACTTCCAAACTAAATATACAAAAAGTAGAGATAAAGATACAGCAAGAATTTTTCTAATTAAGGAACCTCTGAAAAATTGATTATTTCGACATTTAACAATATTGTCATTCTGAGCGGTAGCGAAGAATCCAGTGTTTTAACGCGATGTTAACTGGATCCTTCGCTATCGCTCAGGATGACATGTTCGTTGAAAAATTAGTTTTTCAGAGGTTCCTTAATTTTTGTCCATGCTTCATCGCCAGATGGCTTCCGATAAGGGCTCCCATGACATTACCCAACCCCATTACAATGGCGTATGGGTAGAAAATTTTGCCGGATATTATAAATGTTGCAAATGCGCCGATATTTGATGCGGCATTAAAGGTCTTTGCCGTTGCCGTTGCATTCATTAATGATACCCTGGAGAATAAGACAAGCACTATAATTAATAGTGTGCCTGTTCCCGGTCCAAAAAAACCGTCATATGCTCCGATTGTCAAGCAAACAAGGGGAGTTATCACTAGCAAGTTCAATCTGTGTACGTGTGATTCGGCGCATGTCTTTATGAATGTTCTTGAGCAGAGAACAAAAATAGCCGCCGGGGGTAGTAATGCCACAAGTATCTTGGCCAAGAGGGTCGCTTCCACAAATAACGCAATCTTTGCGCCTATAACCGAACCTATAAGCGAAAAGGGAATTCCAACCGCCGCAATTTTCCATAAAACATGTTTTTTTCGGGCATAGTTAAATAGAGATGCCGATGCGCCAACCATTCCTTGAAATTTGTTGATGCCAAGTGCGATGTGGGGAGTGGTGCCAATAGCCAGAAGCGCTGGTAAGCTGATTAAGCCGCCACCACCTGCGATAGAATCGATAAGTCCGGCAAAAAAACCAGCACATCCTAGAAAGATGAATGGTAAGATCGTCATTTGTTTAATTTTTCTTGAATGGCCCTAAGCTCGATTACTGTTATTTTATCCTTTGTACGGCCCATGTTATATTTGGCCTTAATGAGTGTTTCGATATCTAAAATGCGACATTTTCTGCCAAATAGGTCAATTTCGATTGAACGGGATAAAAGCTCCTTGTAATCTCCCAGTTCGGGGATTTTGCCAAGCATATCAATTGGACCAATGTCGGTGTTCAAATATAAATTTTTAAAGTGAGACAGTTCATCAGCTGTTTTTATAAGTGGTTTTTTGTTTTCTTGATGTGTCGGATTTGAGCCCTCAAGAGCTATCAGTAATTTTTTCAAATTTTCTTTTTCGAAGGGAATGACAATATCCAAATCATTAGTTACAAGGGTTGAGCCGTGGATGATTGCAGCGTATCCGCCGATGAGTATGAATTTGACATCGTTGTCGGATAAGCGGCTAATTATTTCTTCGAAGTTTTTCATAATAGTTTTTTCCAGCTTTACTTAATTCATCGACAAAATTGCTTGCATTTTGATGTTCTCGAAATCTTTGAGAATAATCTTTTTGCAGATTATCTTCGAGATGTTTGACGTCAATTCCATATTCCTCAGCCTCTTTCCATGCGCTTTTTTTTGCTGGCATATTGTGCCTCAATGTTTGTGGGAATCTCTTAAATGATCGTCGAAACCAAGCATATCTAGGAGAGAGCTGCCATTAAGAATATTGTTTAAAACCTTTTTTTCAACGGCCTTAATTTCTTCTGCAGTATTAAAAATTTCATCGACATCCTTATCCTTAATGACAACAATGCCGTCATCATCGGCACATATCCAATCACCCCTTGTGATCTTTGCGCCTCCAACTGAAACGTTGTCCTTGGGCTTTGACGACTTGTCGGTAATACATGATTGCGGATGAATGTATCTTGTGAAAACGGGGAATTTTAAGGCGCTGATTCCATCATAATCGCGCGTTGCTCCATCAACAATTATGGCAACGGCCCCGCGCCTTTTTGCCTCGGCAGCGATTAACTCGCCAACCACCGCCTTTTGTTCCTTGTGCCCGTCGATTACAAGGATATCCCCCGGTTGAATTTCCTTTAATGCCTCAATTACAGGTAAGTAACCCTTTTGACATTCAACTGGGAGGGCCCTTCCAATGACGTGTACCTCTCTTTTAAGCGGCTGAATCTTCGAGCTAATTGCCTTAACTCGTTTAGATGCATCACATAGCGATGCGATATCAATGTTTTTGAATCGTTCCATTAATGTTTCTTCCCGTGTCATATTTCACTCCTGTTTGTTTTTGACATGATTTACAGGATTAAAAAATGAATCCAGTTAATCCTGTCGAAAAAATAAATATATCCCTTGTGGTTCAATATTGGAAGGACTTTTTAAAATCCGATTTTTCTTGACACTACAGCATAGCAGCACTATCTTTCGGGCACATTTTATAAGGCCTCTTTATAAAACATTTAATAATTACAAGGAGTTATCTATGGCTAAGATCAGAAAAGAGTATCTAATGGCCCCTGGACCAACGCCAGTTCCGGCAGAGGTCTTGGCGGCGGGTTCACTTCCCGTTTATCATCACAGAACACCAAGATTTAATGCGGTTGTAAAAAAGGTATCTGAACAATTGAAGGAGCTTTTCAAAACAAAAAATGACGTCTACATGTTAACAAGCTCTGGAACCGGTGCGATGGAAGCAGCGGTTGTAAATATAACATCACCAGGTGATAGGGTTGTTGTATGTCAGGCGGGTAAGTTTGGTGAAAGATGGGCGAAGATAATTCAGGCATATGGTATTGAACCACTCATCCTAGATAAACCCTATGGTGATTTTTTTAATCCAGAGGATGTTGAAAAGGTTTTAAATGAAAATTCAAATATAAAGGCTGTATTTATTCAATTGTCAGAAACATCAACCGGTTGTGTTTATGATATCGAGGGAATTGCAAGAGCCGTTGCTAAAACGGATGCGATACTAGTTGTTGACGGCATCAGCGGTCTTGGCGCAACCCCATTTTACATGGATAAATGGGGTGTAGATATAATGTTGACCGGTTCTCAAAAGGGTTTGATGCTTCCTCCTGGGTTGGCCCTTATTTCGCTCAGTAAAAAGGCCTGGAAGCTAGTCGAAGAAGCAAAATCACCAAATTTTTATTTTGATCTCAAATTGGCAAAGAAAAATTTGGAAAAAGACACAACCCCATGGACTCCGGCAACAACTTTAATACTTGAATTAGAAAAAGCGCTGGAGATTATTCTCGATGAAGGCGTGGAAGAAATGTGGAAACGTCACGAGTGGTTGGCGGATGCAACGCGTTCGGCAATCGAAGGTCTTGGCCTGGAGTTTTTCGCAAGGCGTCCGGGAAACGTTTTAACATCCGTTAAGGTTCCGGCTGGCGTTGATGGCTCAAAGCTTGTCAAAACAATGCGTGATAAATATGGCGTAACCGTGGCCGGTGGCCAGGGGACCATGAAGGGCAATATGTTCAGGATTGCACATCTTGGCTACATGGACAGATTTGATACAATTACCGCCATCTCTGCATTGGAGATGACATTGAAAGATCTTGGACATAATGTGAATATGGGAGCTGGTGTAAAAGCCGCTCAAGAAGTTTTGTGCAAAGACCCTGAATAAATCGGTTTACGGTTTCGGTAATGACGCCCGTATCAGTAAAGTTGTACGGTTACGTGCCGTCACCATAACCCATAAACGATACGGGCTGCGTTACCTTAACCGAATAACGAGGAGACTATGAAAGTATTACTCAGCGATAAATATGCAGATGAAACAATTAAGATGATCAAAGATGCTGGTCATGAAGTTGTTGTGAAAACCGGAATGACCAACGAAGAATTGATCAAAGAAATTCCATCATACGATGTAATTTGTGTTCGTAGCGCCACAAAGGTTACAAAGGATGTAATCGATGCCGCAACAAATTTAAAATTGATTGCACGTGGTGGTGTCGGACTTGATAACGTTGATCAAGCCGCCGCAAAGGCCCGCGGAATCGAGGTTAGAAATACACCAGGTGTTACAACCAACAGTGTTGCAGAACTCACCATTGCCTTAATGTTGGCAGTTTCTCGCCAGATTCCTCAGGCAAATGCCTCGATGAAGGCTGGCAAGTGGGAAAGAAAACTTTTCAAAGGCGTTGAGTTAACGGGTAAAACTTTGGGTCTACTTGCCATGGGAAGAATTGGTGGTCAGGTTGCAAAGTATGCACAGGCCTTTGGTATGAAGGTCCAAGCGTATGATCCATATCTAAAACCCGAAGTTGCTAAAGAAATGAATGTTGAATTGAAGGATAGTATCGATAGTGTTCTATCTTCATCGGATTATATTTCGCTTCATATGCCATTAACCGATGAAACCAAAAATATGTTGAACGCAGAAAAGATTGCCAAGGTAAAGAAGGGGGCCTATATCGTCAATGCCGCTCGCGGCGGTATTGTGGATGAGGTTGCCTTGGCAAATGCAATAAAAGAGGGGTGTATAGCGGGTGCGGCACTTGACGTCTTTGAATCGGAGCCACCGGCAAACCGTGCATTGGTTGATTTGGATCAGGTTGTATGTGTCCCCCACATCGGTGCCCAGACAGCAGAGGGACAATTGCGTGCCGGCCTTGAGGTTGGTAAACTTGTCGTCGAATTTGGCAATAAATAGCAGTGCGTGGTGCGTGGTGCGCCGTGTGTTTTAATTCGCACGGCGCATAGCTCATGGCGCATGACGATATTATGGAAGAGATTAGAAAAAGATTAAAAGTCGTTCCAGTTAACAAATGTCTGGCGCATGAAGGTGTTGTTGAAAAATGGGTTGATCAGTTTTCATCCGTTTTCAAGAGTGCCGGTATGATCAAAAATCCAATCATCGTTGCAAAGCATGATGACCACTGGATCGTTTTGGATGGAATGCATAGATTTTCCGTTTTCAAACTTCTGGAAATAAAAGACATCCTTGTTTACGAGGTCGACTATATGTCAGATGAGGTGCGCCTTGCAGGGTGGGATGCCTTTACCTTCAAGCCGATTGGTTCCAAAAAGCTTCTTGAGGATAACTTCCTAACGGATGGTTGTAAACTGGTTGATTGTAAGACATTGCAGGAAGCCCATGATAAGGTTGTATCGCGTGAATGGTTGGTGGCCGTTTATGATAAGGGTACAGAGAAGGTTTATGGTGTTTCAAAGAATGATCTCCAGGGTGAAAAACTTCTGCAGAAGTTGATTTGCATTACTGAAGAAATTGACAATAAGATCGATACGCGTGATATGCGTGTTATCTATGTTGATGATTCCCTTTCAATACAAAACTTTGAGGAAACAAAGGCACAGACTATTGTCATCCGTCCAATATTCACAAAGGAAGAGGTTCTGGATCATACAATTACAAAGAAACTCTTTCCAAGAAAATCAACAAGGCATATGTTTCCCTCAAGACCCCTTCGCGTTGATTTTGATTTGTCGATCCTTCGCGCCAATATCCCACTGGAGATGAAAAACGAACTTCTGCAGGAACATCTTATGTGGTGCTTTGAAACCAGTAAGGTTCGCTACTACCCCGAATCCGTCTATGTTTTTGGGGACTAGTTAAAATCAGCTTTTTTCTTTCGGCTCCAACTTTATTATTTACTTGACTTGATTTAGAATTGGCATATAATACATACCAATTATGAATCAAGTAGAAAATCTAAAAAAACTGAATAATTTAAGTTACTTTGACAAAAATACCCTGTCTCAAATCATCGAATTGTCCGAAAATAGCCTATATGCAAATATAAAAAGGTGGCTGAATGATGGCCATTTGGTTCAACTTAAAAAGGGTTTATATGTAACAAAAGAATATCTAAATTCCCAACGCAATAAAGATATCTACTTCGAGTTTGTTGCAAATCAATTAAAGGTCCCCTCTTATCTAAGTTTAGAATATGTATTGCAAAAACATAGCATGTTGTCAGAGGCGATTTTTGCAATAACCTCAGTAACGAAAAAATCAAAGAGAGAATACTCAAATAAGCTTGGCAAGTTTATCTATCGAAACATTAAGGCCGCATTGTTTTGTGGTTTCGACATTACCGACCGTGATGGCTTCCAAATAAAGGTTGCAACTAAGTCAAAGGCCCTGTTTGACTACCTATATCTAAAATTGTATAGAGTGAAGTTGATAGATAGAAAAATTATAGAATCATTTAGGCTGAATTTTGATGAATTTTCGCAAAAAGATTTAAGAGAATTTAAAAAATATTGTGAATTAACTGGAATAAGTAAGTTCGATGAACTTCCCAAGATAATCAGGGAGTTGCTATGATAAAAAAAGAATTGGAAAAAATAGTAGAAGAAGAAAGAAAAAAAGATACAAGAGAAGATTATATTAGAAATATTCTTAAAGAGTATTTGCAGGTGTATGTTCTCTCATTTATTTACACTTCGCCCAGCTATAATAAAAAACTCATATTTACAGGTGGAACATGTTTAAGGCACTTCTATGGGCTAGGGCGTTTATCAGAAGATATTGATTTTGATTATGTAAGTGAAATAAATTCGAAAAAGTTGATGAGCGATCTCTATGATTTTTTTGAAAAAAAGTATAAGTATTCTGAAATAAGCATTTCCTTAAAACAAAAAGACAAACAGGTCCTCATTAAATTTCCTGTTTTAAAGGATTTAGGCTTGGCCTATCCGGGGGGTAGTGAGCTTTTATACGTGAAGATGGACATTTCTGAAATTCCCTCAAAAAAATACAGTGTCGTTACTTCAACTCAAAACAGATATGGATTCAATTATATAGCCAAACATTACGACCTACCTGATCTCATGGCGGGCAAGTTGCATGCTATTCTAACGAGACGATTTTTAAGGGATAAGGAAAATCGAGAGAGTCTAAAAGGTAGGGATTATTTCGATCTTCTGTGGTTTGTAAATAAGGGTGTTAGGCCAAACATTCAAAGATTGTCGGATATGCTTAATGAAAAGATTTCCATGAAGCAGCTTGAAGAAAGGGTTGATGAAAAAGTTAATAATCTTGAAAAGTACAAACAGGATTTTAAGAGTGATTTAAGTCCATTGATAACGGATCCCGAATTTATAAAATATTACATTGAAAATTACAGGGAAGAATACTTCAGAAATAAAACTCATTCATTTAGTTAAATCGAACAACGTTTTTGGGGATTAAACTTGTGATAAGATATAGTCTAACCGTTTGATTTTTAAGGTAAAATAATAGGCCTTGATAACATGTGGTGATTGTAGTATCATAGTACTATGAGTCGATATTCGGGTAAATTTGTATTGAGAACCTCCACCGATCTTCATGAAAAACTATCCGAGGAGGCCCTGGCCAGGGGCGTTTCCCTGAATCAGATATGTATACATTATCTGGAGGGGGTCAAAAATCGAGGGGATGAAAGGCTGTGGTACTCGTTTTGTATCAAAATAGTTGAAGAACTAAAGAAACATTTCAAAGAAAAGTTGGCGGGGGTTGTTGTTTTTGGGTCACAGATTGATGGATACGCAACGGAGCATTCCGATGTTGACCTTTTAATAGTGCTTGATAAATCACTATCGATAAACAGATCGCTTTATAGATGGTGGGATGAAAATATTTCTGACGGATCAGGTTTTGAAATCAATCCTCATTTTGTTTCCATGCCGGATGATATAAAGAAAACAACGGGCATCTGGCTGGAGATCGCCCAGAATAATGAAATATTGTTTCAGAAGAGATGTAACATGAAGACATTGATGGACAAATTGAACGAACTTATAACAAACGATCATGTAAGGAGATACTGGTCAAATGGCCACCCATATTGGGTTTGGAGGGATGATGAAAAATAAAAGTTTAGCCGCTGATTATATTAATCGTGCGGGCAATCGTCTTCAGGCTGTGGAAAAATTGATGGAGCTTAAAAGTTTTGCAGATGTTGTTAGGGAATCCCAGGAGTTAATAGAGCTATGTCTTAAGGGTGTTTTGAGGATCTCTAATGTTGAGGTTCCAAGGTTACACGATGTCGGAGATGTCCTGGTCCAATCAAAAACAAAACTTCCTAAAGAAATTAAAATCCACGCTGAACAACTTGCGAAGATTTCAAAAAAATTAAGGCGCGACCGCGAGCTTGCCTTTTACGGAACGGAGGATCTTACACCATCAGATTTCTACAAGGAAGAGGATGCAAAAGAGGCCCTTGATGACGCAAGCTGGGTCCATTCGATATGTAAGGAAGCCCTTTAAATAAGGTTCTTTCGTAAATAAGTTGCAAATTTAAGTAAGTAAATGTCATAATTCGATATAATATCAGAATGTTAGATATGATTT
>CAZHVX010000084.1:0-9194 GCA_964536295.1 uncultured Pseudomonadota bacterium | reverse complement strand
CGAAGATATTCTTTTTGATGACTGGTTTGATGCAAACGGCATCCTGCAAATCCCGTCAGAGTATGAACTTGCGGAATAAAAAACAAAAATCGGGGCATACATACCAAATCAGCAAATATTCAATGTTGCAGATAGTTGGCGTTTTGGCCCATATGCCCGGATTTACCCCCAGATTTTCGATATATACCTGAAAATATTGAGAAAAAGCAACTTTGGGGACTCGTCATGTCGATAATATGGATATGGCGGTGAATTTTACCGAAAAACCTGCGTCTGAATCCCTGTATGTAAATACCGATCCTGAGCAACACTATGTGATTCAGAAGAGTGAAGAGGATGGAATACAGGATCTTCGTCGTTTCGCAAATAGCTACACAGTTGAAGAAGCCTGGGTATTTGTTGAAGGTTTGGATCAAAATGGCAATCCCATCTCGCTTTGGTATGAGGTTGGGGAAAACGAAACCTTTCATTCTGTTGAACCTAGGATGGCGAGAAACTTCGAAAAAATTGTTAAGGATTTGGAGGCGCGTAATATTAAAATAATTTCCTGGACCGATTTTCATATTCACCCCGAAGATGATAACAAATTTCATTCGGAAGATTTTTTCTCAATGGATGATTATGCTTCCTTTGAGTTTTCTCATGCGGCAAGATTGCATAATAAATGGAAAATTCCCCCACAAAAAAGTAAAATGGTGTCGCCATACGTAATAGCAACAATGGCTTTATCGGAGAAATATTTTCAAAATCCCGATTTTCAAAATGAATACGATGATGCATTTTTTTATCAGTTGCTGAAAGCAGATACCGTTTTCACTAATCTTTTAATTGCGTGTTATAATGGTAATGATAATTGTATTATCGATTATAATGAGCTTTCCAAACAGCTCTCTTCTGAACAGATATCGGTTACATTTAGACCGTTTGACCAGTCTGATCAAGCGGAGGTGCCATATATTCACCACGATTCGTTAAAACGGCTTCTCCTTGAACCGATAAATAATCAAATTGATGCTTTAATACACAAGCTACCCATGAGAGGACAAAATAGCACACGCTTCATTGAAAATGATCCGGAAACTGCAAAGATAGATCTGGGCAACCGGATAGCGCATTGGATCGAATTGTTTAAAAGAATCACTAATACCGCAGTGAAAGCTGAAGCAAAAGTCAGAGAACAATATCATAAGCTTGACAAACTAAAAAAGAAACTTGATTTTGCCATGCACTCAGCAAAACGCAAGGCAATAGAAGATGCGATAGATATTCTTTATCGCGGCGAGAAAAAGGAAGTAAAAGTTAAACTCTTGAGCGGCTCTTCTGCTCAACAAAACAAACTTTTCAAAGAAATACAGGGTATACTTGGAAGAATGAACCTTTCTTCAAATGATCAGACTATAAGAAGGTTTAACAAACTTTTTCTGCTCATTGAATATGTTGAGCTACAGGTGGCGCTACTGGGTGATTTTCCGGAGCTGGATAATGACCATCTTGAAAAAATTCGGGATTTAACGGTTGGCATTCGATCCCTATCATCAAAAGTTCCTGATTTTATTGCAGAGAATGATGTTCCGTTGACGGTTTATTCAAAATTATTAAATGGTGATTCAGGATTTAGCCACTTTAGGGAGGTTTTAATGGAGTGGCTTTATGACGACCGGAATAAAATCGGTTTCGCAATTAACTATCTGGAGCAATATAGCGTCTTGCTCGACTTACTTTTCACTTTGAATACCGAAAATGAAAGTCTAGAGTATCCACGGAGCATTCATCCAGGCCTCAATAACAAACTAAAATTTACAAATGAAGAGGAGCATAATTATGTTATCGAAGTTAAGGATAGAGCTGAGTTTCTTTCTAACTATGAACCATCGAAATTAGAAGTAACTTCTCCTGATTCAGGAGCTTATAAATCCGAATCACAAATAAGATCCGAGGTTGCTGCTGACGCACAAAAACTGCAAAACCATCTCAATGATCTACATGAAACCAGAACAGATTTGCTAAGGGAATATTATAGCAAGGATAAAGATGGTGTACGAAAAAGATTGCTTGATATTAAGGCTGTATATGCCCTTTGGTTTTCTGATGCCGGAAAAATTATAATGAATTTATCATCTGAAGATCTCAAGGAAAAAAACATAGAAAGAATTCGTTCAATAGTTAAAGAAATAGGGGAAATAGGAAATCCTCCGGAGCTTGAAATGATAAATAGGTATCAAGTGAAATTACCCTATCCCCCTGAATCCTTTATTGGAACTGTTAAAAATAGAAAAAGAAAGAATGGAGTTGGCAGGCAGGGAAACGAAAAGAAATGGAAACAAATGATTGAAACCAATCAGAAATATATGCAAGCCCTGAAGTTGTTGGCGTATGACGCGGCAATTGAACAAATAAATCAAGTTAGAATGGCGCTTGAATTGGTCAATACGAACTATTATTACACCGAAAAATTGATAGGTCTCTTGACAGACTTATCTGCCTGAACTTATTTGCCAGAAGAGTTGTTTTATTACAATACCAAGGCCCTTCTTTAATCCTTCTTTATCACAAGTATGATCGGCTGTTCCGGCATATTCAGCTGTTCCCTTTTCCAGTGATATAATATTGCAACTTAAAGTGCAGGTTTCTCCAAATAACATTAATGCACAAGTTAATAAATTATTTGCCGCCAGTTCATGTCCAAGTAGAATTCTATTTTGTTCAGCATATTGTGGATCATAAGATGCTTTCCTCAATTTTCTAATTATCTTTTGAATTTTTGCAGTTTGCCCATTAGTATCAATTTGAGATACAGAAAATGCGCCAGATTTAACCATTACATCCGATAAACATCTTACCGCATCTTCTAGATCCATCTTGTTTAATTTACCTGATCTGTCTTCGATATCAGTTAATGCCAGTACTTTTTTATTCCAACTTTCGGATACAATCGGAAGAATGCCCACATCAAGGTCCCAAAAATCATCCATCTTTGTCCCAATTTCTTTGCTTGCAGGATCCCCTTTCTTTGTACCAGGTGCTATGAACGGTCCCTCGGCTATTTCCTTCGTCTTTTCTTTGGAAAAGAAAACGGCCCTGTCATCTTTCTCAAATTCGATATAATCGAGCCACATACCTGTAGCTGAAGAATGTACCAGATATATCCAATAGACATCGTTTCTCTTAACAAAATCGGCACCACTAAATGAGGCTCTGCCTGAACTTCTAGTGCCGGATGATTTCTCGGCCCGAATCCTAAAAACGAAATCACCCTTTTCGTCAAAGTCAAGAGAGGTGGTGGATTTTGTCTTTGTTTTCCATGTAAAATATGGATCAAAATTTATGGATTTAATATCGTACCCTCCATCCCGCAATATTTGAACAAGCTCCCCTGTTCTTGAAATTCCAGCCCAATAGAACTTGACTATGAGCTCCCTATCTTCCTTTGATAAACGATTCCAAACACCTTTTTTACCTAATATCTGTTTTATTTTGGATTGGACCTGCTTTTTTTCTTCCCACACTGCATACCCATATTCGTCCATTGCGTTTATATCACATTCACAAAACAGATTCCATGAACCACTGATTTCATGCATATTCCGCTGATAATTATGATAATCTATGCACGCACCCCAAGAACTTGTTGAATAACGAAGTGCTGCAAAGGTATTATCATTTATTTCAGAATCCAACTTCTTACTGGTATCAATCACAAAGCCATCTTTATCATCCGGCAAAACCCTGACAAAATTGGTTTCAGGCCGATCTGAATTCCCGTCAAATGCGACATTTTTCAATTCAACGAGAAGTGTTTGAAAATTTTCCCTAGTGACTGGACCAAATGTTTCTTTGTTATATACCGGCGTAACTTCACCACCTATATACATTTTAGCCTCCAAAGTTTATCGTAAGCAAATCTAGTAAAGACGACCCAAAAAGACAAGCACATAAGACATCTTATCCGGACTATCCCTATCAAACAAAATACTTGCATAATTATATGAAATTTATACAGAATTGTGTTTTTTAGGTGTCATTGACACAGCGACTACAACAAATTGATTGCTTCTTCTACTGAGGATACACCGATTGCCTCAATCTTTACCGATTGCTTGGCTTTGAGTGAACCCTTTGGAATAATCGCCTTGGTGAAACCCATTTTTTCGGCTTCATTTAAGCGTCTGTCGATCCCTGATACTGCACGAACCTCACCAGTCAAACCAACCTCGCCGATGATAACGGTGTGCTGATCGATGGGGATGTTTCTAAAGCTGGAATAGATCCCTGTTATTATTGATAGATCAATTGCCGGTTCAGTCGATCTGATTCCACCCGCAACATTGATGTAGATATCTTGGTTGTGGAGTGAGATTCCAACGATCTTTTCTAAAACAGCAACGAGTAATGCAACACGTCCGTTGTCAACTCCGATAGATGTCCTCCTTGGATTTCCAAGATTGGTTTCGCTGACCAACGCTTGCAGTTCTAAAAGAACGGGGCGCGATCCCTCAAGTGAAGAGGTAACAACCGATCCAGCAACGCCAATTGGCCTTTCTGATAGAAACAACTCTGATGGATTTGGGACTTCTTTTAATCCCTTGTCCGTCATCTCAAAAACGCCGATTTCATTTGTTGACCCGAATCTATTTTTAACGGAGCGTAAAATCCTAAATGAATGTCCGCGTTCACCTTCGAAGTATAGTACGGTATCAACCATATGTTCCAACGCCTTTGGGCCCGCAATGGTTCCTTCCTTTGTGATGTGACCAATCAGAAATGTTGCGCATCCCATAGATTTTGAGAGATATAAAAGTTGACTCGCAGATTCTCTTACCTGACTGATGGTCCCCGGTGCAGACTGAATATTGTTTGAATAAACTGTTTGAATGGAATCAATCGTAATAATATCAGGTTTGAATTTTTTTATTTCTTCGATGATTCTTTCCAGACAATTTTCAGTGATGACATTTAGGGTTGAATCCTGAAGCCCAAGACGTTCTGCACGAAGTTTTATCTGTGCCTGTGATTCTTCACCGGAGATATAAAGCGCCCTTTGTCCATCGTTGGAAACCTTGCCAAGGGCCTGTAAAATAATGGTGGATTTTCCGATGCCGGGGTCACCTCCTATTAATACCAATGAGCCTGGCACAAAACCGCCACCCATTACGCGATCAAGTTCGCCGATCTGCAATGAGATATGTCTGCCGCCATCTGTACTGATTTCACTAAGTGGCGTTGGTGTAGAAAGTTCGGAATTAATAACAGGTGAACGAGTAGGCGTTGTATCTGATTGATAAACCTCTTCAACCAAGGTATTCCATCTACCGCACTCTGTACATCGTCCCATCCATTTGGGATATTGAGCACCGCAATTTTGACATTCGTATATAGTTTTGGTTTTGGACATATAGGTGAAGTAATATCAAAAGCCCGCATACATTCAACTAAAATGTTGGATTATGCGTGGATACTTGCCATTTGACCTTAACGGTGTTAATCTGCGGGCCAATTGTTCATGGAGGAATAATGAAGTTTTTGGTCAAAATGCTATCTACCGGCTTCTTTCTTGGATATATGCCAATAGCCCCAGGTACCTTTGGTACGCTCTTGGGTGTTTTGCTATTTTATCTATTATGGCCATTGCCACACTATATATACTCCGTTACGTTGGTTACACTTATTCTTTTTGCATCGTGGATATCAACGCTAGCCGAGGGCGTATTTAATGAAAGAGATTCACAAAAGATTGTGATTGATGAGGTCGTTGGATATTTGGTGGCGGTTGCCTTTCATCCGTGGGGGATATTTAATGCAGTGGCGGCATTTGTTTTATTTAGATTGTTTGATATCACCAAACCGTTTCCAATCGGACTCATTGATCGCAAGTTAAGGGCCGGTTGGGGCGTTGTCTTTGATGACGTCTTGGCAGGTGTTTACGCCAATATTTGTTTAGTTGTAATTAAAATATTTATTTAAACCACAGAGAACGCTGAGAATCTTAAGAGTTTTTCTTTGACAGGATTTATAAGATTATTATTTAATTTGAAATATTAATGAAGGGTAATAATCCTGGCGATACAGTCAAAACATCTCTGTGCGCTCTGTGGTTAAAATATATGAAGATCGAAATTATCACAACAGGCGATGAGATATTGAGTGGAAATATCGTGGATACAAACACTGCCTGGATCTCCGATAAATGCTGGTCCTTGGGGTTTTTGGTGGAGAGACACTTAACCGTTGGGGACGATAGAGAAGCAATAATCAGCACCGTTCTTAATTCCAAAACAAATGACGTTGTAATAATTACTGGTGGATTGGGCCCGACATCAGATGATATCACGATTGAATCAATGGCCGACGCATTCGGTAAAAAACTTGTTCTTGATAAATCATCCCTAAAAAATATTGAAAAAATGTTGCTTAATTACGGACGTGGGATGAATGAATCCCAAACCAAACAGGCATATATCCCCGAGGGGGCCAAGGCTCTTGAAAATAATGTTGGAACTGCGCCTGGCGTTCAAATGAAGGTTGGAAAAACAATGTACTTTATTTTACCTGGCGTTCCGAAAGAGATGGAGCAAATCTTTGATGATTCTGTTTTACCCTGGCTAAAAGAAAAATCCGAAGATAACTATCAGGAACGTATCATTAGATGCTTTGGTATGGCCGAAGCCACTATTAACGAGCGTTTGCGTACGTTGAACCTTGTAAATGTCAAGCTTAGTTATCGTGTGAAATATCCGGAAATATTGATTAAGCTAGTTACAAGACAATCAAATAAAGAAAACTCCCTTGAGCTATTAAAAAAACTGGAGAAGGAAATAATCAAAAGGCTGGGTGATGTAGTTTACGGAAGTGGAGATAAAGATTTGGCTCAGGTTGTTGCAAAACTCTTATTGAAAAATAAATTTACACTAGCTGTAGCTGAATCCTGCACCGGTGGTTTTCTTGCAAATTGGATTACAGATAATTCTGGTTCATCTAAATATTTTGAGAGAGGGGTGGTCACATATTCTGATCAATCGAAAAAAGATATTCTAGATGTTTCATTGAAAGTTTTGAATAAATATGGTGCGGTCAGTAAAGAAACCGCCATTGCAATGGCGCGTGGTCTTAAAAAAATAAGTGGTGCAGATATTGCGGTTTCGATTACCGGCGTTGCGGGCCCAGCAGGGGGATCAAAGGACAAACCCGTTGGTACAGTTTTTATTGGTATGGCTACTCCAGAAGATGACAATGCGTGGGAATTTCACTATCCACGCGATCGTAAGGCCTTTAAGCAATTAGTTGCAGCAACGGCCCTAAATGTGGTAAGGCTATTCCTCTTAAAGAGGTGAGATTCTATGGTGGAGAAGGAAAAAGTAAGGGCTTTTTTGGCCTTTGATATCCCCAAACACGTTACCCAAGAATTGCAGAATGTTGTTGAACAGATGGATGGCAAGGCAAAGGGTGTCCAGTGGGTTAAGCCCGAACAATATCATTGTACAATCAAGTTTTTCGGCGATGTTGATGAAGATGTTTTGACCGGAGCTCTTACAAGGTCAATTCAGGAAACACTTGTTGGTAAAACCAAAGTTAAGGTGGCGTGCAAGGGCGTTGGCGTCTTTCCAAATTGGAGATATCCCAAAGTGATTTGGGCGGGGCTTGTAGGTGACACGTATGAATTGATCAACCTGCATGGTGAGTGTGAGGATGATTTTGAGAAACTGGGAATTGAAAGAGATCAGAGAACTTTTAGAATGCATCTAACCATCGGTCGAGCAAAATCAATAAAGAACACGAGTGCTTTAATGAGGTATGTCGAAAAGCTTGTTAATAAGTCCTTTGGTGAAATAAATATAGATAAATTGATACTTTACAGAAGCCAGTTGACAAAGTCAGGTCCGATATATACTGTTGTACGTGAGTTTTTGTTAGGGGATTAGCCTAGATAAGAGCAGATGGAATCTTTACAAATAATATCAAAAAGAGGGGGAATTTTGAAAGGAGTCGTTGTATGAAATTAACCACAATCGATAATGAAAATAGGGAAAAGGCGATAGGCCTTGCGGTAACATCGATTGAAAAACAATTCGGCAAGGGATCCATCATGCGTTTGGGTAAGGATGGAAAACTTGTAACCGAAGTCGATGCAATTTCAACGGGTTCGTTGGGGTTGGATATTGCGCTAGGTATCGGTGGCTTGCCGCGCGGTAGAGTTATCGAAATATTTGGACCAGAATCTTCTGGTAAAACCACGTTGGCCCTACACGCAATTGCTGAGGCTCAAAAGTTGGGTGGAATTGCAGCGTTTATTGACGCCGAACATGCGCTTGATACCGAGTATGCAAGAAGACTTGGTGTTAAAACCGTGGATCTCTTGGTCTCTCAGCCGGATACTGGCGAACAGGCATTAGAAATTGTAGAGACACTGGTTAGAAGTGGCGCCGTTGATATTATAGTCGTCGATTCGGTTGCGGCACTGGTTCCAAAGGCAGAGATCGAAGGCGAGATGGGCGATTCGCATATGGGATTGCAAGCACGCCTTATGAGTCAGGCCTTAAGAAAATTAGCTGGTATTGTTGCGAAATCAGAAACAATGATCATATTCATCAATCAGATTCGTATGAAGATCGGTGTTATGTTTGGAAATCCTGAGACGACAACGGGTGGTAATGCACTGAAGTTTTATGCCTCTATTCGTCTAGATATACGCAGAATCGGTGCCTTAAAAAAGGGTGAAGAGGTAATTGGTAACCGCACGCGTGTTAAGGTTGTAAAAAACAAGGTAGCGCCACCATTTAAACAGGTTGAGTTTGATATTATGTATGGTGAGGGTGTTTCGCGCGAAGGTGAGATTCTGGAGCTGGCGGTGGAAAATGAAATTGTAGAAAAAAGCGGCACCTGGTATTCCGTCGGCGAAGAGAGGATCGGTCAGGGGCAGGAGAATGCCAAGGCCTATTTGAAGGAGAACACAAAACTTTGTAGTCAGCTTGAAAAGGCGCTTCGCGTAAAGTATGGCTTGGATAAAACTAACATTCCAACAGCTCCAAAGAAAGAAGAGGAAACAAAGGAAACAAAGGAAACAAAGGAAGTGAAAGCAGCCAAGTAGTATCCATAGAACATAAAGAATAAAAGCCCTCTGAATAACTCAGAGGGCTTTTTTGTTACTCCATCTTTCTATTTCTTAAAAGCATGACCGTCAATTTATTTCGTGCGCTTCA
>CAZHVX010000083.1:0-9222 GCA_964536295.1 uncultured Pseudomonadota bacterium | reverse complement strand
TCGAAATAGCCTTCTTCACATCAGCTATTACACTCCAATCAGCACTGCCGGAAAACCCTTGGTCCTTCGTTCTAGGGTGTACTATCACTGCATCTACGCCGGCCCCTTGTGCCAGCTTCGCCACTTCTACTGCATTGATGCTTTCGCTATCCCACCCGGACCTTATCTTTATTGTTAATGGCCCATCGTATATTTTGCGAACGGATCCAATTATTACTTCGATTTTTTTTGGATCTTTCATCAGGGCAGAAC
This sequence comes from uncultured Pseudomonadota bacterium, assembly GCA_964536295.1. GTDB lineage: Bacteria > UBA10199 > UBA10199 > CAZHVX01 > CAZHVX01 > CAZHVX01. Next base: position 8,970 of record CAZHVX010000083.1, on the reverse strand, counting down.
CTGACCCCTTTGACACAACTTTCTTAACGGGACAACCTGCGTTAATATCTACAAGATCAAACTCGTATTCTTTCACAACGTCAATTGCTTTTACAAATGATTCTGGTGTTGAACCAAAAAGTTGAACTGCGAATGGACGAGCGTCTTCAGCATTCTTAAGATACGTCTCTGTCTTTTTATGCCTTCGCAGGAGACCCTCGACAGAGATCATTTCAGAAAAAACCAGACCAGCCCCAAGTTTTCTTGCTATAACACGCCAGGAGTGGTCGGTAAAACCAGCCATTGGGGCAGCTATTATGTTATTATCTAATTTAAGGTTTCCGATTTTTAAATTCATATTGTATTTAGATCTTAGTACTTAATTTTTGCAATATAATAAACCATAAAAAAGCCCCGATCTATCTAGGATAAACCGGGGCTATGTTTAACGCACTCTAAACCTTATTGTTTTCTGCTTTCAATCAGCCGGCCAACAACACTTGGATCAGCCAATGTTGATATGTCACCTAAGTTGTCAATATCTCCAGCAGCAACCTTTTTTAGTATCCTTCTCATGATCTTTCCAGACCTTGTCTTCGGAAGTGAATTTGTAAAATGAATCATGTCCGGTGATGCAATTGGACCAATCTCCTTACGAACATGTTGCACCAATTCCTTCTTAAGTTCTTCACTTGATTCATTTCCAGTCTTTAGGGTAACGTAGGCATAGATTCCTTCGCCCTTAATTTCATGTGGAAATCCCACGACTGCCGATTCAGCAACCTTTGGATGTGAAACAAGTGCTGATTCAACTTCAGCTGTTCCGATACGGTGACCGGAAACATTGATAACATCATCAACACGTCCCATCAACCAATAGTAACCATCCTCATCTCGCCTGGCACTGTCGCCTGTCATATAAACGCCTTTAAACCTTGTAAAGTATGTTTCCTTAAAGCGTTCGTGGTGATTATAAACGGACCTCATAATGCCCGGCCATGGCTCGGTAATTACCAAGAAGCCACCCTCATTGGTTTTACATTCGGTCATATCTTCATGGAGAATCTTTGGATTTACACCAAAGAAAGGAATTGTGGCTGATCCTGGTTTGATAGGTGTTGCACCTGGAAGAGGTGAAATCAAAATACCACCGGTTTCTGTTTGCCACCAGGTATCAACGATTGGGCACTTTGCGTTACCAATTAAATTGTAATACCACATCCATGCCTCAGGGTTGATTGGCTCACCGACCGTTCCCAAAAGTCTTAACTTGGAAAGGTCATGTTTTTTCACCCAATCATCGCCCTCTCTCATGATAGCACGAATAGCCGTTGGGGCTGTGTAGAAGATGGTGACACCATGTCTTTGGCAAACATCCCAGAAACGATCTGGGTTTGGATAATTCGGAACGCCTTCAAACATCATTGATGTAGCACCATTACAAAGTGGGCCATATACAATGTATGAATGTCCCGTAACCCAACCAATATCCGCTGTACACCAGAAGATATCCTCTGGATGATAATCAAAAACGTATTTAAATGTTGTAGCGGCATATACCATGTATCCCGCAGTTGTATGAAGAACGCCTTTTGGTTTTCCAGTTGATCCTGAAGTATAAAGAATGAAGAGAGGATCTTCTGCATCCATAACCTCTGGTTCACAATCAGCAGTAACCTTAGCCATCTCTTCATGCCACCATTCGTCACGGCCACCCTCAAGGTAAACATCTTCATTTGTATGTTTACAAACAATACATTTTTCAACCTTTTGTCCTAATGCAACGCTCATCTTTATTGCGTTATCAACGGTTGTTTTCATTGGGATGGTCTTCTTTCCACGAAGTGCACCATCTGTTGTGATGATGAATGCAGATTCTGCATCTGTAACACGATCCCTTAATGATTCGGCTGAAAAACCACCGAAGACGATTGAGTGGACGGCACCGATACGCGCACAACCGAGCATTGCAATGGCAAGCTCAGGAATCATGGGCATATAAATAGTAACTCTGTCACCCTTTTTGACGCCATTGTTCTTCAAAACATTACCAAACTTACAAACCTGATCTAACAATTCTTTATATGTATATTTTTTTACATCCCCCGGTTCGTTCCCTTCAAAAACGATAGCGTTTCTATCGCCCTGGCCATTCTTCACATGACGATCCAAACAGTTAACGGTAATATTTGTCTTTGCGCCCTGAAACCATTTAATATCAATCTTATTTTCAAAATCATATTCACGGACTTTGTCCCACTTTTTAAACCAAGTAAACTGTTCCGCTATTCCACCCCAAAAGCCTTCGGGGTCCTTAATGGATTTTTCCCACATCTCTTTGTATTCATCCATACTCTTAATCCACGCATTTTTCTGCAAACTAGCTGGTGGATTAAACTTTCTGTTTTCGGCCTGCATTGATTGAAAGCCCTTGTTCTCGGTCATCGGTCCTCCCTTATTTGATAATAATTTCAATAGCTTATATGATGTTAATAAATTCGGCCCTCTAAGAGTACAAATTCGTGTCCCCTTATAGGTATTTTTGGGCTATTTTGTCAAGAAAATGTGTAATATTGTGTACTGGAGGTTCGTACGAATTCTATTTACGGATAGTTAGTTTATCACCTGGTTTAATATGCCGCTTCCCCTGTAAATCATTCCAGAATTTAATATCAGTAGTGGACACATTATACTTCTTCGCTATATCCCAAATCGTATCCCCTGATTCAACCACATGTACCGCGCCATCTTCTGCGCTGGCACTTGACGTAATTTTTTCTGGCTGAACCGAGGCAAATAATGTTTGTTCGGGTTGAGATTCTTCAACTTTTATAGCAAGTTTTTTTCCAGCATATATTTTTGTATCGGACATTTCGTTCCACTCTTTTATTTTTTCAATGGAAACATTGTACTTTTTGGCAATTGTCCATAAGGACTCACCATTTTTAACAACATGAACATTCTTATTGCTTAAACTAACCTGTCGATCTGTAGGTAAGCTTTCGATATTCTGAGTTTTTTGTTCCTTAGCTGCAACTATTGGCAATGAAGTGGTTTCCGAAACTTCACTTACAATCAGCTCATCACCTGGCTTGATGTATTTAGGATCCTTTATACCATTCCACTTCTTTATCTGATTTATCGAAGTACCATATTTGCGAGAAATCGTCCAAAGAGATTCACCCCACAAAATTTTATGCTTTGTAGCTCCAACTTGGGCCTTGTTTCCCGCAGAGGCAACTATTGGAGTTATTTCGCGTTCTTCGCTGTAGACGGTGAGCTTCTGTCCTGGCTTGATATATCTGTGATTCTTTATATTGTTCCATCTCTTGAGATCATTCACGCTTACGTCAAACTTTTGGGAAATCTCCCAGAGAGAATCACCATAACTAACTTTGTAGTCAACCGCCTTTCCGTCACGCTTTGCAGCGAATTGTTTTTTTCCTCCTTTAGGTTCTGTCGATTCTCCATGAGCAACCTTTAGTGAACCATGGATCGGGATCACAAGCTTTTGATTTGGATGTATCCTCCTAGGATTCGTGATATTGTTTGCTTCCATTAGCATATCCGTGGAAACACCGTATTTTCGGGCAATTTTAGATAACACCTCACCCTTCCCCACCCAATGATATGCGATTGTAACACGCTGGTTTTTCGGAAGCTGGGCAAACTTAGGTTTGAACGACTCAGCGCTCCCCTTAGGCAATTTGAGCAAGTAAGCATCGCCCGGTGGGGTTGCCCAGCGCCTTAGTTCAGAGTTAAGGGATTCAATGGTTTCAACCGAAGTGTCCGCAAGTTTTGCAATGACCTTGATCTCAGTCTGGCTATCTATCTCAACGGTTTCATACTCTAATGGAGGTTGAAGTTTTACATGATCAAAACCAAACTCCTCTGGATTCTTTGCCATTAAAACCGCTGCAATAAATTTAGGAACGTAATTTCTTGTTTCAGGTTTGAGGTAGCGATTTCCTTCACCACTTAGGGTCCAGAAATCACGACTATGATATCTCTTTATAGCATTTCGTATCTTTCCTTCACCGGCATTATATCCAGCCATTGCCAGGTACCAATCCCCAAATTCATTATACAGTGCTTTAAGATATCCTGCCGCAGCATGGGTTGCCTTTACCGGATCGCACCTCTCATCTACCCACGTATCAACCTTTAAGCCATATCTGTGCCCTGTCCAATAGATAAACTGCCACGGGCCAACGGCACGCGCCCGAGAGTGAGCCTTTAGATTAAAACCGCTTTCAATTAATGCAAGGTAAACGAGATCCTCAGGCAATCCATGTTCCTTTAGAATCTTTCTCATCATAGGCACATATCTACCAGAACGCTCTAGGTATCGTTCAAAGTGACGTCTACCATTTCCCTGAAAATAATTAATCTGCTGGATCACTTCCTCATTAATTATAATAGGAACATCGTAACGACTTTTGTAAGCCAAGCTACCTTTAATGTTCTTCCTAAAGGTTCTATAACTACTCCTATCGGACAAATCCCCGCAGGAACTGAACAGGAAAACCAAAGTAAATAAAATGCTTATGAGAGTATATTTTTTCATAGGGTCGCGATTATACATTTAATATTTTAAATATCAACAAACTAATCTGCCTGCTTTCTTAAAAAAGTTGGTATATCGTATTCATCTTCTTTATATTCCGAAACACCAATCTCCTGGGCTATCTGCTTGATGCTATGATCCTGCATTGCCCTTTTATTAAAAGAAAACTGTGAATATTCAACGGAATCTGGTTCGGACACTGAAATTGGTTCAACGCTTGACCCTCTTTCAATCCTTTTATATGACATCGGCATGGAGGTAACTCTGGTAATTTCCCTTGAATTCCTTTGAGAGTGATGAATATTTCCAACTATGCTTCTTCTCATGGGAGCCTTAGCAAACCTCATTGGATTTTTATCAAAGCCAGTAGCAATTACGGTTACCCTGATTGTATCCTTCATGTTTTCATCAATAACTGCACCAAATATAATATTAGCTTCTTCATGTGCTTCTTGTTGAATCAACTTTGAAGCCTCATTAATTTCGTGAAGTGTCATATTTGAACTGCCAGTTACGTTGATAAGAACACCTGTCGCTCCTTTAATTGACATGTTCTCTAAAAGTGGTGAAGAAATTGCTCTGGTAGCGGCGTCCAAGGCCCTGGCCTCTCCACTCGATGTACCTGCTCCCATAATTGCCATGCCCATTTCATTCATTATTGTTTTTACATCGGCAAAGTCCAAGTTAATGAGACCATGAACCGTAATCAAATCGGAGATACCCCTTACGGCCTGAAGCAAAACATCATCTGCCATATGGAACGTATCAATCATTGTAGTTTGATCCGTTGCCAATCCTAACAGACGTTCATTTGGAATAGTAATCAATGTATCTACCGATTCTTTTAATTCTTTTATTCCTTCCTCGGCCTGAGCCTCTCTTCTTCTTCCCTCAAAACCAAATGGTTTTGTAACAACACCAACGGTTAGTGCGCCCATTTCTTTGGCAATCTTTGCGATAACAGGAGCCCCACCCGTTCCGGTTCCACCCCCCAATCCTGCGGTGATAAAAACCATGTCCGCATGTCCAATTGCATCCGCTATTGCGTGTTGATCTTCAATCGCTGCATCCCTGCCTACTTCGGGATTTGAACCCGCGCCCAACCCCTTGGTTAATTCACGACCCAACTGAATTTTGATCGTAGCCCTATTGGCTTTGAGTGCCTGAAGGTCAGTATTCGCAGCAATAAAATCAACTCCCTCAAGTTTTTTATCAATCATCGTGTTGATGGCATTACCACCACCACCACCAACGCCTATTACTTTTATTTTAGCTTCCTGTGCCGATTCTTCAATAAACTCAAACATATTATTCCTCCTTATTTCCATTCGTTTCTAGATTATGTAATTTAGTTAATGACATTCGTCCCCCAAAAAATATCTAATCACTAAAAAAGTTCTCCAAACCATTCACGCATCCGATCTCGAACCTTACAATACTTTCCATCATCACGAACTTTATACTTATGTTCGTCACGATTATGAGCACCGGCAAGGACAAGACCAACGCTTGTTGCATACATAGGACTCTTAACAACATCAGCCAATCCACCAATATTTTTTGGTACTCCTCTTCTCACTGGGACATTGAATACCTGCTCCGCCAATTCAACAGCACCATCCACAACAACCGTACCTCCGGTCAAAACAACTCCTGCGGCAATTAGGTCCTCATGTCCTGATTTTATGATCTCTTGCCTTACTAGTGTAAAGATTTCTTCCATGCGCGGTTCAATTATTTCGGCCAATATTTGGCGAGATAAGACTCGGGCATTCCTTCCACCAACAGAGGGAACTTCCAGTGTTTCTTCTTTTCCAACCATGGATGACAGGGCACATCCATATTTCTGTTTTATTTTTTCCGCTTCGTGAGATGGCGTCCTCAAGCCAACGGCTATATCATTAGTAAGATGATCTCCACCTAGCCCCAAAACACTACTGTAAACCAAGCTTCCCTTACTAAATATTGCTATATCTGTTGTTCCGCCACCAATGTCGACAACAACCACACCAAGCTCTTTTTCGTCGGAACTAAGCGTTGCCTCTGCGCTGGCCAGCTGTTCTAAAACGATATCATTCACATTGAGTCCAGCACGGTTACAACACTTTACAATATTTTGTGCCGAGGTTGCCGCACCAGTCACAATATGAACCTTTACTTCAAGCCTAACACCGGACATTCCAACTGGGTCATGCACTCCATCCTGGTCATCAACGATAAACTCCTGTGGAATCACGTGAAAAACTTCACGATCCATAGGTATCGCTATCGCTTGGGCAGCCTCTATAACCCGGTTGACATCACACTCTCGAACCTCCTTCTCTTTTACGGCAACCACTCCATGGCTATTCAAGCCACGAATGTGACTACCAGCTATTCCGACGTAGACCGATGTGATAGCGCAACCTGCCATAAGTTCCGCCTCTTCGATGGCCTTTTTTATTGAATCGGTTGTCGATTCAATATTTACGACCACCCCCTTTCGCAAACCTCTAGATGGATGTGAACCAATACCTATAATATCCACCCCTTCGTTAGTAGCCTCTCCGACGACCGCGCAGATCTTCGTGGTGCCTATATCCAGCCCCACAATTAAGTTGTCTTTCTTGCCCATAAATCTTCCCTCCCTAAAATATTTAAATTCTATATTCTACAATTGATATTTCACAATAGCCTTATCTTCATATACTAAATTTATTTTCGTAACTCTGCCTTTCTGTCTTTGGATCGCGGCCAAAACGGTATCTAATTTTTTCATTTTCAACTCGATCTCACCTGTGCCAACATCCAATCTCACAGCACCTTGCATGGTTACCATCGAAAGCCCCTTTTCGTTGTCGAAATTCATCTCAGACAAACCATAGTGTGTAAACGCCTCCGTTTTTTCGTACTCTTCCTTAAATTTCAAAATATCCAAAAGCTGAGACGAAATATTTTCACGCGAGCCAAAAGAAAGTAGCGAAACACCCGTTACAACTGGAAAATTCTTTTCATCTGCGCCTGACAACTTTTTGAATACCACGCCCTCTCTATTTACATAATAGAGATCGTCCAACGCTATAACAAGTTCTGGTACGTATTCTTCCACGTATATCCATACACTATTTGGCAACTTTCGCCTCACAACAACCTGATCGATCCAGGGATTCAACTTCACCAGCTCCCTTATCTCGCGAATATTGATATCGAAAAGGCCCTGCCCCTTTCTTATCTGCGAAGCCTTGACAACATCCGATGCCGTTAAATGCATCATCTCACCATGTACGTCTATTTTCTGCACCTTAAAGAAACCTCCACATGTAATGAGTGCATAAATCCAATAAAGCACCGCCATAGAAACAAATATTGAAAGCAGCGCAAAGCTGACTCGCCTTATATGTTTTATAATTTTTCCAAAGAGCTTTATCTTTGAAACTTTCTGTTTTTTTAAAAAGGCATCCATGCTGTTTGCCTATATCATTTTTTATCTTCGCCAATGACAATAATCTCGATTTCTAAATTTACACCGCTACATTGTTTTACCTTATCCTTAATCAAACCTATTAAAACCAAAACATCCTTCGCGGTTGCGTTGCCCTCATTAAGTATAAAGCCCGCATGTTTTTCAGAGATCCTAGCGCCCCCAACGCGAACACACTTAAGTCCAGCCTCTTCAATTAACTGGCCGGCGTACCCCCTAGAGGGTCTCTTAAAAACCGAGCCTAAGGAGGGCAACTCCCACGGCTGCATCTCTTGTCGCTCCTCGATACATTCAGTAACTTTAGAGGCAACGTCCTCACTCTTTACCTTTTTTAATTTTAAAATAACGCTCGTCAAAACAAATGGCCTCGGCAATTTTATCTTTCTATAACCAAGCTCCAATTTGTCGCGTAAAATACTTCTTTCATTTAATAACTTATCAACACCTTGAACGCTTTCAATGATATCACCTATCACTCCATATTTTGTACCCGCGTTCATGGAAACGTTGCCGCCAATTGTACCAGGGATTCCACTTAAGGCTTCAAAACCAGACCACCCCTTATCTATACATATATTTGTAAAGTCATCTGTCTTTGTTCCGGTTAACACCTCAACAAAAACAAATTCATTGTTTTCTTCCTTTATTGAATACCCGCTCCAATTATCATTTAAAATTATAACCAGGCCCCTCACTCCACCATCTCTAACTAATGTATTGCTCCCTTTTCCTAAAACGATAAATTTTATTTTATTTTCAATCGCAAATTTAATTGCGCACATCAAATCTTCTTTATCCTTTGGAATGAATACGGCATCTGCCGTTCCACCGACCTTCATCGTTGAATAGTTTGCCAAAGACTCATCTATTAAGAATTCTCCTTGCACTACAGCTTTGATCCTCTCTTGCCAACTACTCATCTTACTTTCCTATAATAGTTTTTAACCTTAGCCTACCTCCCCCT
>CAZHVX010000082.1:0-9447 GCA_964536295.1 uncultured Pseudomonadota bacterium | reverse complement strand
GATGCATGCGCGTATCGGGAAAGCATAACGATCTAGAGGAGGTTGGGCGTTCGCCATCGCATCATACATTTTTTGAGATGCTGGGAAATTTTTCATTTGGTGACTATTTCAAAAAAGATGCAATTGGATTTGCTTGGGAGTTTTTAACCAAAGAGGTAGGGTTTCCACCCGAAAAGTTATACATAACTATATTTGAGGATGATGATGAGGCGGAAAAACTTTGGACACCCCACGTACCAAAGGAAAAAATCTTTCGCCTGGGCGCAAAGGATAATTTTTGGGCAATGGGTGATACTGGTCCATGCGGTCCGTGTAGTGAAATTCATTATGACTTTGGTAAGGGCCCGGTTAAGGCCGGCGATTTTGATACGGATCGCTTTGTTGAGATATGGAACCTTGTTTTCATGCAATTCAATCGAGATTCTTTCGGTAAGATGAACCCGTTGGCCGCGCCATCGATTGATACGGGTATGGGGCTAGAGCGCTTAGCTAGGGTGTTGCAGGGTGTTGATAGTAACTACGATACGGATCTCTTTGTCCCATTTATCGGGGAAATAGAAAAGCTTTCAAAAAAGAAGTATACTGCTATATTTAGTGGGGCTGTCGATGATGATATGTCAATGCGCGTGATTGCGGATCATATCCGTGCAGTGTCATTTTTAATCTCCGATGGTGTGCAGCCGTCAAATGAGGGCAGAGGGTATGTTTTACGCAGGATCATAAGGCGCGCTGTTCGTCATGGAAAGATGCTAGGTTTGAATAAACCATTTTTGTTCAAGTTGGTTGACGTAATGGTACGAGAAATGGGTGGTGCTTATTCTGAACTGCTTCAAAATAAAAAGTTTATCGAAAAGGTTGTCCATACAGAAGAGGAACGTTTCTATGAGACATTAGGAAAAGGGCTAGAGATCATCAATAATGAATGCTCAGTTCTTAAAAAGGCTAAGAAGAAAATTATTCCTGGTGAAGTTGTTTTTAAATTGTACGATACATTTGGTTTTCCAAAGGATCTGACTCAGGATATAGCAGATGAACATGGCTTTTCCATTGATCATGATGGTTTTGACAAGTTGATGGAAGCGCAGCGCTTAAGGGCCCGTCAGGCTTGGAAGGGATCTGGAGACGAGGGAACGGCAGAGATTTACCACCAGGTCAATCAAGACGGGATCAAGACAGAATTTAAGGGATACGAATCAGAAGAGCTTAAGTCTAATATTCTATCAATCATCAAGAAGGATAAGTTGGTGGATTCTGCCTCGGAGGGTGAGATTGTTGAGATGATTACAACTGTAACACCATATTATGGTGAGTCGGGTGGTCAGGTTGGTGACACAGGATGTATTAAATCAAAAAAAGCAGAGGGCGTTGTAATCAATACAACTAGGCCGCTTCCACAGATATATGCGCATCAAGTTGAAGTAAAAAAAGGTAAATTTGATATAGGAGACAGTGTTGAATTGAGCATCGATAGTGGAAGGCGTGCGCAAATCAAAGCAAATCACACAGCAACGCATATTTTGCATTCAGCGCTTAGGAAAGTTTTAGGAGAACATGTGAAACAATCCGGCTCAATGGTAACACCGGATCGTTTAAGGTTTGATTTTTCGCACTTTGAAGCATTGGGCTCGGATGAAATCCTGAAAATAGAAGAAATCGCCAATGATATTATCGAAAAGAATTTGCCCGTTAACACACGGACAACGTCATATGACGATGCTATAAAAGATGGAGCGTTGGCATTTTTTAGTGAAAAATATGATGACGTAGTGCGCACTATTAAAATAAAGGATTTTTCAATGGAGCTGTGTGGCGGAACGCACGTTAACAAAACAGGAGAGATCGGTATGGTAAAAATATTAAGTGAATCATCCGTGGCGGCGGGGGTCAGGAGAATAGAGGCTGTAACGGGGAAGGGCGTTGAAAATTATATTTATGAATTGGAAAATCAGCTAACGCAAATCTCAAAACTTGTTAAGGCTTCCAAAAGTGACGTTGCCGAAAAGGTTGAAAAGCTAATCCAAAATAATAAGGATCTGGAAAAAGAGATTAAGAACCTAAAGAGTAAGATAGCTTCGGGGGGTGGTGAGGATCACATGGCAAAGGTTAAGACAGTCAACGGTGTTAAGGTTCTGTCATGTAAAATTGATATAGATGATCCAAGGGAGTTAAGAAGTTTAGCTGATCGGTATAAGCAACAGATTAAGTCGGGGATTATTCTACTGGCTGCAAACACTGGGGATAAGGTTGCGATCGTGATTACTGTTACGAAGGACCTTACAGAAAAGTACAATGCTGGGAATATAATGAAGGAGATCTCCGCGATCGTTGGGGGCACCGGAGGCGGACGTCCCGATATGGCTCAAGGTGGAGGCCCAAACGTTGATCGGATAAACGATGCAGTAGAGGCGGTCTACAAACTTATCTAGTGTTTTGCTTGTTCTGTAAAGACCTGCAACCATCTGGTCACCAATTCCAATTGTTTTTGGGGAATATCTTTTGAAAGGCTTTTTTCTTTAAGAAATGTTACAAGCTCGTCCAATGCATTTTGAACCTCTTCAACTGTAATGGTGTCATTAGTTTTTGCAAGTTGGTCCCGATATTCCAAGGTTAGCTGCACAAGTGTCTTGAAGATATTCTTGGTTTCATCATTTGCGCATGGATAAAGATTGGAGAGTCGCTCAAAGAGGGCCTCTATCTTTTTATTGTCCATATTATCTCTTTTTGAATGCTTTTTTGGCAGCCTTTGGTTTTTTTTCAGTTGAGAGTTTGGCTGGTTGGCATAATCTTAAATACATTTTGGCATTTTCATTCTTTGGATCTTTTTTTACAGCTTTTTTCCACTCTTCTTGAGCAAGTTTGTTGTTCCCCAACGAATAATAGGTAACGCCAAGCTGAATTCTAGCCTTATTGTAATTCGGATCCGTTTTTAAAACATCCTTCAATTCCTTTGAAGCGTGTGAAAATTGTTTATTTTCCCTATAAGCGATTCCAAGCTTGGTTCGGATATCTATATAATTCTTATTAAGAGCCAATGCCTTTGTGTATTCATCGATAGCATGTTTGTATAGACCAATGCTTTTGTATATATCTCCAACATCTGCGTGCAGATTTGAAAGTTTTCCTTTTAAAACCGGCTCGATTTCTTTGCGCGGTTGTTTTTTTGACCCCCTAATTTTTGTATAGAGATCTTTTGCATCTTTATATCTTCCTAGATCATTATAAAGAACAGCAAGGTTTAGAAGTGCCTCGGTATAAGAAGGATTAACCTTAAGGGCCTTCTTAAAATAATCAATAGCAGAGGAAAATTGGCCTTCGATATGGTAAATAACACCAAGCATGTTGAGCACATCTGCGTATTGGTTATTAATCTCTAAGGCCTTTTTTAAATAGGTTTCTGCCTTTTTATATTCTTTGTTGTCGAGGTGCTGTTTGCCAGTTGCGACCAGATCCTTAAGAGATTGCATGGATCCCCCTTAATTTTTCTTTTCGATTCTTTTTTGCTGAGAAAGGATTTTTTTATAAGCCTTTTTTGTCAATTTATGATCAGGAAAATTATTTAACATCTCAGCATAATGTTTTTTTGCATTTTCTAAATCAGACAATTTTAGATAGGAAAATATTATTTTATAGTAAGAGTTGTGTATAACATTAGTGTCGGAATAGTTGTTAATAACCTCTTCAAATCTGGGGATCGCAGCCTTATACTCGTCAGTTCTGTAATAGAAACGGCCTATATAATAGTTTCTTCTTGCAATCTTTGTATGGGCCAGACTTAGTTTTTCCTTTCCCAGTTCCTGATATGGGCTGTCAGGAAAGTTGATTACCAGGTACTGAAAACTGGTGACAGCATCATTCAAATATCCCTGATCACGATCAATCGATTTTGGCGTTTCCTTTAGATAACACATTCCCATCTTATAATATGCATAATCTGTTTTGGAGTGATAGGGATGAAGCTGCACAAATGCCTGATAGGCATCTGCGGCAAGAAGGTGGTCTTTTTTCTTATAATAGTTATCACCAATTCTTAGTTCTGCTTCTTTTCCTTGAGGACTTTTGGGGAATCTAGACTTAAACATCTCCAAACACTGTACTGCTTCTTCGTATTTCTTTTTCTCAGATAGCTTGATACATTTTTTTATTTCTTCATCCGGATTTTCACGACCAATCGTTATTTCTTTTTTGGCGCATCCGGATGCAATAACAAAAGAGGTTGAAATCATTAAGGATATAGCGATAATTTTCTTCATAGTGACCGCATCATATTTAAAATAATTAGTAATATCAAGATATTATTTTCATGGTTAGAGGGGCTTGACAAGACTCAATTTCTGCCTAGAATACGCCTCCATAGGGAGGGGTTATGTCTGAGAACAAGGATAACGAAAAGAATTTGCCTACAATAGATTTTTCTACATTTATTTTGTCATTGGCATCTACGGTCCAGTTTCATTTGGGGTTAATTCCAAATCCCACAACCAATAAGACCGAAAAGAATCTGGTTTTGGCGAAACAAACGATAGATATCTTGGGTATCTTAAAGGATAAGACCGAGGGGAACTGCAGTGAGGATGAAACAAATATTTTCGAAAATCTTTTATCTAGTTTAAGAATGGCTTATGTAGAATGTTCTAAAAAATAATTTGGGAGGATCAAATGAAAAGAAAAACTTCGTATTCAATTGCAATACTTGCAGCATTGATTTCAGCGGTGATGGCCCTTGCAATAACGGTGCACTTTGATTTAAATAAAAAAACAGAAGCCGTTACGATAAATCAAACGGCGGATGATCCGGCACCAGAGCCAAAGGTTTTGGCCGAAGTTGAGCCTGCATCATGGCTGGACAGCAGGCCTTCATCATTTGCGGATTTGTTTAAGGAGGTTAGGTCGGCAGTTGTTAATATTTCAACAACAAAAATAGTGCAGGGGGCCAGTCCATTTCCATCACTTAGATTTGGGCCGCGTGGCAACGATCCATTTGAGGATTTCTTTGATAAATTCTTCGAAGGAGTACCCCGTGATCAGAAAAGAAAAAGTCTAGGCTCAGGATTTATTATTGATAAAGAAGGACATGTCCTGACAAATAATCATGTTGTTGAGGGTGCCAATGAGATAGAGGTTCACTTAGCGGATGAAAGGAAATTTAAGGCCAAGATTATTGGGACGGATCCTGAAACAGATGTTGCCGTAATCAAAATTGAAGGAAAGGACATTCCTTATGTCAAATTAGGTGATTCTGATGAATCGAAAGTTGGTGATTGGGTGATAGCCGTTGGAAATCCCTTTGGTCTGGAGCATACTTTAACTGCGGGTATTGTTAGTGCAAAGGGCAGGATCCTTGGTGGCTTAAATAAATATGGTCAATTTATTCAAACCGATGCTTCGATTAATCCTGGAAATAGCGGTGGTCCGCTTTTCAACATGAATGGCGAGGTCGTTGGCATCAATACAGCAATTATTGCCGGTGGCCAGGGCCTTGGCTTTGCGATTCCAATAAATACGGCAAAGATTTTGGTGCCTCAATTGATAAAAGACGGAAAGGTGACAAATCGTGGCTGGCTGGGTGTCGGTATCCAGATGATAACGGATGACTTAGCCAAATCATTTGGGATGACTGAGGCGCAGGGAGTTTTGATCAGTGAAGTTGTTGAAAAAAGTCCGGCCGATAAGTCAGGTATGAAAAGGGGCGATATCGTTTTGACATTCAAAGGGCACAAGATTGATACCCCAAGTGAATTTGTGAATTATGTTGGTACAACCGAGCCCGGTGAAGAAACCGAGATGGAAATATTGCGTGGCGGAAAGAAACAGACGTTGAAGGTTAAGATCGGTCAGAAAAGAGAGGAAAAGGGTGTTATTGAAGGAGATGAAGATGCGGTTAAATCCCAACACCTTGGGGTATTTGTGAGAGAGGTTACAGCTGCGGAGGCCAAGGGTATGGGGCTAAGGGAAAATAACAAGGGTGTTATGGTAACGCGCGTGGAACCTAACTCTCCAGTTGAGAATGTGGATGTTAGGGCCGGCGATGTAATTCTTGAAATTAACGGTGAGCCGATAACTTCCGTGGATGAATTTAATAAAGTATCATCGAAGCTGAAAAAAGGAAGTGTTGCACGAGTTTTATTGCGTAGAGATGAATCTACTATATACGTGGCATTTAAACTATAATTTTTTCAGATTAGACCTGGAAAGATCCAAGACTTCCCTGTGAAGGTTATTGCCGTGGCTGTCCATGGTGACTATTGCAGGGAAGTCTTTTACTTCTAGCTCCCAAATCGCCTCGGGGGCGCCGAATTTATCTTCCCAATAAATATTTTTTACAGCAGTTATCTTTGAAGCAAGAACCTGTGATGCTCCACCTGTTGCATGAAGGTATACGGCCCCAAATTTATTGCAGGCCTTTAAGGTGTCTTCCCCCATTCCGCCTTTTCCGATGATCCCTCGGATGCCGAATTTTTTAATAAGTCCAGGGACGTACGGTTCTCCTCTTGCTGAAGTTGTTGGTCCCGCTGCCTTTACCGCCCATTTATTGTTTTCTTTGCGAATTATGGGGCCGCAATGATATATAACAGAATTATTCAGCTCCACAGGTGGTTTATTGCCATCAAAGATATATTTTTGAGCGGCATCGCGCATCGTGAAAATGGTTCCGGTGATTTTTACAATATCTCCAACCTTTAACTTGCGGATTTTATCTTCGTTAATTGGTATGTTTAGTTTTGTTACCATTCTAATACAACCATTTTTTAATATTAAAATTACTATCGATTGTAATTCCCTGTCTTCTGTCCGCCCAGCACATGTATGAAACCGTTACAAAATATGAGGCCGGGATCCTATTCAAATTTCCAATCTTGCAAGCAAGTATTGTTGTGTTTCCACCAAAGCCCATTGGTCCGATTTTCAATTTGTTGGCTTTTGACAGAATCCCCGATTCGAGTTTTGCCAGTTGTGGATCATTATTTGTATCATCTAATTTTCGTAAAAGTTGTTCCTTTGCGTGAAGATATCCAGTAGCTCGATCTCCACCAATGCAGATACCCAAAACCCCAGGAGCGCATCCCTTGCCCTGCGCCTTGAAAACAGCATCAAGCGCGCATTTCGTGACGCCTTCAAAATTCCTTTCGGCATTAATCTCTATATTTGGAAGTGAATACTGCGTGCTTACATTTTCGCTTCCACCACCCTTTAACATCAAGCGAATTTCGATATCACTGCGGTCCCATTGTTTAATTGTGAAGTGTGGAGAATCAACGCCGAGATTGTTTCCCGTGTTTTTTCCAGATAACACATCGACAGAGTTTTCCCTTAATAATCCTTTTAGCGTTGCTTCGGCAACCGCTTCGGCGGCCGCAATTTTTAGTGATGTAGGGTCAAAGAGTTTTGGGATCTTAACATAAAACAAAATTGCCCCCGTATCCTGGCAGAGTGGCAAGGAAGTTTCTTGGGCCCTTTGACAGTTTTCCAAAATGGTATTAAGGGTATCAAGTGCATTGGATTTGGAGTCTTCATTTTCTTTGGCCGATTGTATGGCGTTGATTACATCCTCTGGTAGTTCTGAAGATGCCCTTTTGATTAGCTCTACGATGATGTCTTTTAGGGCTGCCATGGCTGCTGACTCTAGAGTATTTTTAATGCAGGGTCAAGATTCTCTTCATCGTTGTATAGAAAAACCTTGAATTATTAATATCAAGGCATATAAGTACAGATATGAAGTTAAAAGATATAATTATCCAAAGGTTGCAACACGTTAAATCACTAACCAAAGAGGTTAGCCTAAGGCAAGAGATGCGATCCATCCCTAAATATGAGCTTCACGTCCACCTTGGTGGCTCGATCAGAAGAAATACATTAGTAGAGCTTGCCAGAAAGAATCATGTCGATCTGCCCGCAGCAAAAAAGCATTTTCTGAATGCACTAACTCCATTGGAATTTTCAAGTGGCAATGAGACGTGGCAACTATTTCACCAAATTTATATGTGGGGTTGGACCTGTATAAAAACCTGCGAGGATTTAGAACGAATTGTAATCGAGTTTTTGGAGGACTCGCACGAACAGGGGGTTATTCATACTGAGTTTACCGTGTCAGGTAGCTATTTGATGAATGCATTTCCATTTGATGAATGGACCGATGCCGTTGCATCGGGGATTGCCGCGGCGCAAAGAAGTTGTTCTGTCAGAGCTGGCGTGATCCTTGATATTTCGAGACGATTTGGTGTTGAGAATGCAATTGATACGGTGAAGAAGATCATTAAGCATAAACCAAAGGCTATATGTGGAATTGGAATGGGGGGTGATGAGGTAAAGTACCCACATCATCTTTTTAAGGATGCATTTAGTTTAGCAAGGGAGAATGATATTAAATCAACGGTCCATGTGGCGGAATTTACACCGGGTGAAACAACGATCGGGGCAATCGATGAGTTAAAACCGGACAGATTGGGGCACGCTCTAAATACCGCCAAATCTGAAGATGCCTATGCGGTTCTCAGAGAATCCGGAATTCACGTTGAGAGTTGTCCGCTCTGTAACTATGTTGCCGGGATGGGGGTTATAGATAAGATATCAGAGCACCCGATCCGCAGATATTTCCTTGATGGGGTGCCGATAAGTATCAACACCGATGATCCGCAGATCTTTGGTTTTGATCTTATTGATAATTATATTTGTTTGATGAAAGAGGTAGATTTTACATTCGATGATTTCGTTAAGATAAACAATCGCGCCAAGGATTATGTTTTTTGTAGGTAGTGTCATTCTGATCCTGAGCGAACGGTAGTGAGTCGAAGGAGAAGAATCCAGTGAGTTACACTGGATCCTTCACTAGCGTTCAGGATGACAAAATAGTTGCGATAATATCATGAATGGGGATGAAAAATGAAAACAGTATCAACAAACTCAAAAAAAATGATACTTGCAAAACTGGAAGAGGGTGAGGACCTCTTAAATGCCATACTTAAATGTGCGGAAGAGAACAATATCAAATCCGGTTATGTTACCGGGATCGGTGGTTTGAGTGAGGCATCGTTTGGGGTTTACCAAAATGGTGGGCGCAAGCTCTTCAATAAAAAGGCCGACGCCAAAAGTTGTCTGGAGATAGTTTCCATAGCAGGGAATATAACAATCCAGGAAGGGAAGCCCCTGGCTCACATTCATTTATCCATATCGGATATGGATGGTAATCTTGTCGGCGGTCATCTAGTTGAGGGCTCTAAAATATTTCCTTTCGTGGAGCTTTTCATGATGGAGTGTGATAAAACGATCGTACGGGAATATGATTCCAAAACAAATCTCTGGCCGATAAATATCTAATGATGTCAAGGAGATAGAAAAACCACCTTGACATGTTTAGTGAAATGACTATAATTATAGTCATAATTATGGTCATAAACAAAAACATAGAATTAATCTCCATTGCCGAGGCAAAGGCAAAATTCTCCGAAACTA
>CAZHVX010000081.1:0-9481 GCA_964536295.1 uncultured Pseudomonadota bacterium | reverse complement strand
TACAACTTCGGGACAAAACCGAGGGTCGCGGGTTCGATCCCTGTCTCCCCTGCAGCATGCAACATTAGATCTGTGGGGAGGTTGCATCTCCGCCTTCGTCAGCCCAGGGCTGACTACGGCGGATCCTCGAAGTTGTTGATCAAAATTTCCTGTAGAAAATTTTGATACAACTTCGGGACAAAACCGAGGGTCGCGGGTTCGATCCCTGTCTCCCCTGCAGTGTTTGATCTATGAGTGCGGGGGTAGCTCAATTGGCAGAGCATCAGCCTTCCAAGCTGAGGGTTGCGAGTTCAAGCCTCGTTCCCCGCTCATTGTTCTTAGTTTTGCGTCTCACCTTCGGTAAGCCGCAAAACTTAGAACAATGAGTCCCGAGTATTTCGAGGGACTCATTGGAGGGCTTCTTTGAAAATGAAGGGAGTGATTGCGGGTTTTCCGACAGTAGTCGGAATAGCAACAGTATAGGCGTTTGAAAAACGCTGTGTATGTGAGCTTTGATAGAAAAACAATTGATCAAACAGTAGATGATCAAGTTTGATATAGAGAAAGGATGAAAGAATGAGACAGATTATTCAGTTAGCATGTGGTCAGTGTAAAAATAAAAATTACTCAACCACAAAAAACAAACAGACGTCGCCCGATAAGTTGGTGATAAATAAATATTGTCCATTTTGTCGTAAACACACCGAGCATAAAGAGTCAAAGTAGTTTTGCATCTTTTGTGAGAGGTAATGATGAACAAAAATACAAAGTTAGTAAGTTTGAGTTTTCTTGCCTGTGCAGTTGTTGCGTGGTTGTTTTTTAGACAACTAGCCGATGCTCTTTGGGATGTTTTTAAGTTGAATGCGCCTGTAGATTGGGTTGTGGCGCCATCGGATATAATTGGTATCGTTGTCGGTATCGTTGTTTTTATCGTCATGAATCGTGTTTCTGTCATTAGGAATTTTACCGATGAAGTTATTGGTGAATTGGCAAAGGTAACATGGCCGGAAAAGAAAGAAACAGTTCTATCAACGGGTATTATCGTAATCATGGTTGCTATTGCGTCCCTAATCCTTTTGGGTTTTGATGTTATTTGGGGAACGGCAGTGAAGATTATATTTTAACGAATAGGTATTGTTATGAGTAAACATTGGTACGTTGTACATACATACGCGGGTTACGAACAAAAAGCAAAGCAGGCTCTAGAGCAGAGGATTAGGCAGTATAATATGGAGGGTGTATTTGATGAAATACTTGTTCCATCTGAAAATGTGGTTGAAATGAAAAAGGGAGTGAAGAAAACTTCTTCCAGAAGGTTTTTTCCCGGATACATTTTGGTTCGCATGGAATTGAATGATGAGAGCTGGTATTTGGTTAAAGGAACACCAAAGGTAACTGGCTTTGTTGGTGGAAGTTCTAAGCCGCCAATTGTTCCTGATGAAGAAATTGCAAATATTACTCACAGAATTGAAGAAGGAACATTGAAGCCAAAAGTTAAGGTTGAATTTGAAAAAGGTGAAAACGTTAAAGTCGTTGCCGGTCCTTTCCAGAGTTTTGTTGGTATCGTTGATGATGTTAATCAGGATAAAGGCAAGTTAAGAGTTATGGTATCAATCTTTGGTAGATCAACTCCCATCGAGTTGGATTTTACTCAAGTTGAAAAAAATGTAACTGAATAATGTTGGGGAAGTAAAATAAGAGGTCTATATGGCAAAAAAAGTAATGACACAAATCAAGTTGCAATGTCCTGCCGGGCAGGCGAATCCAGCTCCTCCAGTTGGGCCAGCTTTGGGCCAGCATGGTGTGAACATTATGGAGTTTTGTAAGGCTTTCAACGCAAGAACTCAGAAAGAAAATGGGATGATCACTCCGGTAGTCATTACCGTATATCAGGATCGTTCATTCACATTTGTTTGTAAAACCCCGCCGGCTTCGGTTTTACTCAAGAAAGCTGCAAAACTTGAAAAAGGTTCAGGTGTTCCGAACAAAGAGAAAGTTGGCAAAGTGACTAAGGCCCAGGTAGAAGAGATCGCAAAGATCAAGATGCCGGATTTGAATTGCCACGATATCGAAGCAGCGATGAAAATTATTGCCGGAACAGCCAGAAGTATGGGCATTGATGTTATTTCATAATTAAAACACGTGACTCGCGTAAAATGAGGAGGTCGAAATGGCCAAAAAAGGAAAGAGATATTTAGCTAGTAAGGAAAAGGTGGACGAGGTCAAAAAATACACGTTAGACGAGGCGCTTTCCATACTAGAACAGTTTGAAAAACCAAAGTTTGATGAGACTGTCGATGCGGCGGTTCGTTTAGGGATTGACGCAAAGCAGTCAGATCAAATGGTTCGTGGCGCCGTTAATTTGCCGCACGGTACTGGAAAAACAGTTCGTGTTGCAGTCTTCTGTAAAGAGGCAAAACAAGCCGAAGCCAAAGAGGCTGGTGCGGATGTCGTCGGAGCGGAAGATTTGGCAGAGAAAATTCAGGGTGGATGGCTGGAGTTTGACGCCGTCATTGCAACTCCTGATATGATGGGTGTGGTTGGAAAGCTTGGTAAAATTTTAGGACCACGCGGACTGATGCCAAACCCGAAAGTGGGAACGGTTACTCAAGATGTCAAAAAGGCCGTTACGGAAAGTAAGGCAGGAAAGGTTGAGTTCAGAATTGATAAAGGGGCTGTCGTTCATGCTCCAATCGGAAAACGTTCTTTTGGTGCTGAAAAACTAAAAGAAAATTTTATGGCGCTAGTTGCTGCTTTGTTGAAAGCAAAACCAGCAGCCTCGAAGGGTACATATTTTAGATCAATTGCGATTTCTGCAACAATGAGTCCATCGGTTAGGCTGGATCCAGCCCAGCTGGAAAGGCGCTAAGGAGGTCAATCCTATGAGTATGAATAGAACACAAAAGGAAAAAGAAGTTGAGTTTTTAACTGAACAGTTCAAAAGATGCAAGGCGGCTGTCTTAGCTGATTATCGTGGTTTAAAGGTTGGCCAGATTACCGAGCTGCGTTCGAAGGTCTATCAGGGTAATGCCAAGATGAAGGTTGTAAAGAATAGATTGGCAAAGATTGCATTGAAGAATGCATCAATTGAAGGACTTGATGGTTTCTTTTTAGGACCCACAGCGATGGTATGGTCTACAGATGATGAAGTTGCTCCAGCAAAGATTTTTGTCGAATTTGCAAAGGGTAACGCAAAGCTTGAAGTTAAGGGAGGCTATCTAGATGGTAGGAGCGTTGATTTGACATACGTGAAGTGGCTTGCAGCATTACCATCAAGAGAAATTATGTTGGCACAGATCTTAGGTTCCATGTCTGCTCCAGCTACCAATTTCGTTGGCGTGTTAAGCGCTTTGCCAAGACAGTTAGTGACGGTTTTAAATGCAATTAAAGAGAAAAAAGAAAATTAATATTTAACCACTTAAACGTTCAGAGCCGACTGAACGCCCACTAAGTAATTCAAGCTTATTGGGGTGAAACCAAGGAGGACAATATGGCAACAGTAACAAGAGAACAAATCGTAGAAACCCTTAAGGCAATGAGCCTTTTGGAAGTCTCTGAGTTGGTAAAAGAACTTGAAGAGACATTTGGTGTTTCAGCTGCAGCTCCAGTAGCAATAGCAGCAGCCTCAGGCGCCGGCGCTGAGGCAGCAGAAGAACAGACCGAATTTGATGCTATTCTGGTAGAATTTGGTGCAAACAAGATCAACGTCATTAAAGAGGTCAGAGCAGTTACCAGTTTGGGTTTAAAGGAAGCTAAAGACTTAGTCGAAAGCGCTCCAAAGGCAGTTAAAGAAGGCGTTACGAAAGAGGAAGCCGAAAATATCAAGAAAAAACTTGAAGCGGCTGGCGCAAAAGTCGAAATCAAGTAACTATGCACTTAATGATATGGCCTGCCAAGCCCGTCAAAGCCTGGGCTTGGCAGGTCCATATATGTAAGGGGAGACTATGGCCACAAGATCAATTAAGCGTTTTCGTAAAGACTTTTCAAAAATTAAACAAGTTGTTGAAATTCCATATCTGATTGAAGCACAGAAAGATTCATTTGAGCGCTTTTTGCAGTCTGATATCTTACCAGATCAAAAGGAAGATATTGGTTTGCAATCTGCATTTAAAAGCGTTTTTCCAATAAAGGACTTCAGTCAAACTTGCTCACTTGAATTTGTTAGCTACAATTTGGGAGATCCCAAATATAATGTTCAAGAGTGCAAACAGAGAGGTATTACCTTCGCGGCTCCATTAAAAATAGTTGTTCGCATGGTTATGTGGGATGTCGATGAAGAAACTGGCACAAAGGCCATTAGGGATGTTAAAGAACAGGAAGTCTATTTTGGCGAAATTCCCCTTATGACAGAAAATGGTACCTTCATCATAAATGGTACCGAAAGGGTTATAGTCTCTCAGCTGCATCGTTCACCCGGTGTGTTTTATGAACATGATAAAGGTAAAACACATTCATCCGGCAAGTTGCTCTATTCAGCAAGAGTTATTCCTTATCGTGGATCGTGGTTGGATTTCGAATTCGACAGCAAAGACATGGTTCAAGTTCGAATTGATAGAAGAAGAAAATTCCACGCAACGGTATTGCTAAAGGCCTTAGGTTACTCCGTTGAGGATATATTAAATCATTTTTACAAAACAGAGACTATTACAATAGACAGCAGATCATATTACAAGTCTTTTGAGCCTGAAGTTTGCGTGTTTCAAAAAGCTACGAAGGATATAAAGGACGAAAAAACGGGCGAAGTTCACATTAAAAAAGGCCGCAAATTCAATAAGCGCATCATTGAAAAGATGCTTAAGGCAAAGGTTAAAAAAATTCAAATTGATTTGGAAGATGTTGTTGGAAGGGTTGTGGCTCACGACGTTTTCGATAAAGAGTCGGGAGAGGTTGTCCTTAGTGCCAATGAAGAACTAACAGAAACAAAATTAGATGAGCTGAGGGAAAAGAAGATCAAGGAGATCCCTCTGTTGTATATAGATCAATTAAATGTTGGTCCTTACATCAGAAATACTCTGTTGATTGATAAGGTTAATACAACAGAAGAAGCTATGATCGAGATCTACAAACGTTTGCGCCCCGGTGATCCTTCAACAGTAGAAGCAGCAACCTCATTATTCGAAAATCTATTCTTTAATCCGGAGAGATATGATTTATCAAAAGTAGGTAGACTAAAAATAAATCATAAGTTTGGATTTGATGTGCCACTCGAAGTTGGTACGTTGAGAAAAGAAGATCTTCTTGCTATTGTTGAGTATCTCGTTAAGTTAAAGGACGGATTCGGAAGTATTGACGATATAGATCATCTAGGTAATAGGCGTGTAAGGACAGTGGGTGAGTTGCTTGAAAATCAGTTCAGGACTGGGCTTGTCAGGATGGAAAGGGCCATCAAGGAGAGAATGAGCTTGCAGGAGATTGAAACCCTTATGCCACATGATTTGATTAATTCCAAACCTGTCAGTGCCGTAGTTAAGGAGTTTTTTGGTTCGTCTCAGTTATCGCAATTTATGGACCAAACAAATCCGCTCTCCGAAATTACTCACAAAAGAAGATTGTCGGCATTGGGGCCAGGCGGTTTGACGAGAGAACGCGCGGGTTTCGAGGTTCGAGATGTACATACAACACACTATGGTCGTATTTGTCCTATTGAGACTCCGGAAGGTCCAAATATTGGTTTGATTTCCTCACTTGCTACATACGCAAGGATTAATGAATATGGTTTTATTGAAACACCATACAGAAAAGTTGCTAATGCGAAAGTGTCAGAAGATATCGTTTATTGTTCTGCACTCGAAGAGGAAAAATATTCGATCGCACAGGCCAATGCACCCTTGAAAGATAATGGTGTGTTTGAAAATGATTTAGTTTCTTGTCGTGAAAAGAATGAGTTTACAGTTGTTGATTCCAAAAAAGTTGATTTGATGGATGTTTCACCAAATCAGTTGGTTTCTGTCGCGGCTTCTCTAATTCCGTTTTTAGAGCACGATGATGCCAACCGTGCCTTGATGGGTTCAAATATGCAACGTCAGGCAGTGCCATTGGTGAAGACGAGGGCGCCATTGGTTGGGACGGGAATTGAAAAGGTTGTTGCAAAAGATTCAGGTGTTACGATTGTTTCTAAGAGAGAAGGTCTTGTTACCCACGTCGATGCTAATAAGATTATCGTTCAGGCTGATAAGAAGGGCCGCAACAAAAAAGAATCCGATGTTGATATCTACGATCTTATTAAATATCAGCGTTCTAATCAAAATACCTGTATGAATCAGGTTCCAATCGTAAGAAAGGGACAATTGGTTTCTGCGGGGGATGTTATTGCCGATGGTCCGGCAACCGATAATGGTGAATTGGCGCTAGGTCAAAACATTACTGTGGCATTTATGCCATGGCAGGGATATAACTTTGAGGATTCAATCCTTATCAATGAACGTCTAGTTAAAGAGGATGTATATACCTCTGTTCATATTGAAGAGTTTGAATGTATTGCGCGTGATACCAAGTTAGGTAAAGAAGATATTACCCGGGATATTCCAAACGTTGGAGAAGAGGCCTTAAGAAATCTTGATGAGGGTGGTATTGTTAGAATTGGTGCCGAGGTAAAACCCGGTGATGTTTTGGTTGGTAAAGTTACACCTAAGGGTGAAACTCAACTTTCGCCTGAAGAGAAGTTGTTGCGTGCGATTTTCGGTGAAAAAGCAGGCGATGTGAAGGATACATCACTTAGAGTTACTCCAGGT
Organism: uncultured Pseudomonadota bacterium; assembly: GCA_964536295.1. Classification (GTDB taxonomy): domain Bacteria; phylum UBA10199; class UBA10199; order CAZHVX01; family CAZHVX01; genus CAZHVX01. The sequence continues at coordinate 2,771 of CAZHVX010000081.1, read as the reverse complement.
ATTGCTGGTATTGTAATTGATACTCAAGTTTTTTCTAGAGAGGGTGTTGATTTGGATGAACGTTCCAAAGAAATCCAGGATGAAGAGACAGTGAAGATAAAAAAAGATGTTGAGGCTGAGATCAAAAGTATTCGCGAGGTATCAAAGAAGAAGGTCGTGGAGATTTTAGTTGGTAAGGTTTCATCGTCCAAGGTCATAGATGACGAAGAGGAGAAAGTTCTCTTGACGAAGGGTAAAAAGATCACCGAGGCGGCTCTTAATTCCGTTCCATTCAGTAAATGGGGTGAAATTACCATTGAAGGTGGAGAGGAATATGAGTCGGAAGTGTCTGATATTCTTGAAGATTTAGAAGATCAAGAAGACATGGTCAGGATGACCTATGATCAAAAACTAACACGCCTCAAAAAAGGTGATGAGCTTCCTCCGGGAGTTATCAAGATGGTGAAGGTTTATGTTGCAATGAAACGTAAACTGCAAGTCGGTGATAAGATGGCCGGTCGCCATGGTAACAAGGGTGTTGTTTCCCGAGTATTGCCCGAGGAAGATATGCCATACATGGAAGATGGAAAACCTGTGGATATAGTTCTTAACCCACTTGGTGTGCCATCACGTATGAACGTAGGCCAGATTCTTGAAACTCACCTTGGTTGGGCAGCGAAGAAGTTAGGTGAACAGATTCAGGAAATTGTTGAAAATGATTATAGTAAGGAAGTTTTGGTAAAGAAATTAAAGGAAACCTATAAGTCTAAGGAGGTTGATGCGTTCCTTGATAATGCTTCTGAAAAAGAGATCAAAACATTGGCGTACAAACTGTTCAATGGAGTTCCTGTTGACACACCAGTTTTTAACGGTGCAAAGGAAACAGAGATTAAGGAATTCTTAAAGATGTCTGGATCACCTGAGGGGGGCCAAACGATACTGTTTGATGGTAGGAATGGAGAGGCTTTTTATTCACCGGTGACGGTTGGCTCTATGTACATGCTTAAATTGCATCATCTGGTTGAAGATAAGATTCATGCCAGATCAATCGGTCCATATTCATTAGTAACCCAGCAACCATTGGGTGGTAAGGCTCAGTTTGGTGGACAAAGGTTGGGAGAAATGGAAGTTTGGGCGATGGAAGCGTACGGTGCAGCTTTTTCATTGCAAGAATGCTTAACAGTTAAGTCTGATGACGTTGTTGGTCGTACAAAGATGTATGAGTCAATTGTTAAGGGCAAACGTGATTTGGAGCCCGGCTTACCAGAATCATTTAAGGTCTTGATGAAGGAATTAAGGGCCTTGGGTTTGGATGCGGAACTTATAGAGAAGCAACAAGAAAAAATTATACATTAATATATGAGGTTATCTCGGAGGTTCAAAATAAACTTTGAACTTCCAGAGAGCGTTTAACGCAAAGGAGAACAGCCTTGGCAGACATATATAGCTTTTTTGACAAGCCAAAAGATCCTCAAAACATTGAGGGAGTACAAATTAAAATTGCTTCACCAGAAAAGATTTTGGAATGGTCGCATGGTGAGGTAAGAAAACCGGAAACCATTAATTACCGTACATTCAAGCCAGAACGTGATGGTTTGTTTTGTGCCAAGATCTTTGGGCCGGTGAAGGATTACGAATGTAACTGCGGAAAGTATAAAAGAATGAAGCATCGTGGTATCGTTTGCGAAAAGTGCGGTGTGGAAGTTATACAATCTAAGGTTCGTCGTGAGAGGATGGGGCACATTACCCTTGCAACGCCTGTTGCCCATATTTGGTTCTTAAAAAGTTTGCCATCGAGGTTGAGTATGATTTTGGATGTTGCATTAAAGGATATCGAAAGTGTTCTTTATTGCGAATCATATATGGTAATAGATCCAGGTGATACCGATTTAGAGGAAGGTCAGATTTTAAGTGAAGAGAATTTCCGTGAAGCTCAGGAACAATATGGTTCGGTTTTTAAGGTCGGTACTGGTGGTGAAGTTGTCGAAAAACAACTAGCAAAAATTGATTTGGATGAATTATCAAAGAGGCTCAGAAAAGAACTCAAAAAAACCAAGTCCGAAGCGACAAGAAAGAAAATCATTAGGCGCTTGCGCTTGGTGGAGCAGTTCATCGAGTCCGGTAATAAGCCTGAATGGATGATCCTTAAGGTTGTGCCGGTAATTCCTCCGGATTTAAGGCCATTGGTTCCACTTGAGGGAGGAAGGTTTGCGACATCAGATCTAAATGATTTGTATAGAAGAGTTATAAATAGAAATAACCGCCTAAAACGTTTGCAGGAATTGAATGCGCCTGAAATTATTATCAGAAACGAAAAAAGAATGTTGCAGGAAGCCGTTGATGCACTTTTTGATAACGGTAGACGTGGAAGACCATTTGTTGGTCCAAATAAGCGTCCATTGAGATCTCTATCTGATATGCTTAAGGGAAAGCAGGGACGTTTCCGTCAAAACCTTTTAGGTAAGCGTGTTGATTATTCAGGCCGTTCAGTTATTGTTGTCGGTCCTGAATTGAAATTACATCAGTGTGGTTTACCAAAGACAATGGCGTTGGAATTGTTCAAGCCATTTATTTATAATAAGTTGGAAGAAAAAAATGTTGCATCGACGATTAAAAGTGCAAAGAGGTTGGTTGAAAAAGAAGCACCAATAGTTTGGGACTGTTTAGCAGAGGTTATTAAAGAACATCCTGTTCTTCTAAACCGTGCTCCTACATTGCACCGTTTAGGTATCCAGGCCTTCGAGCCAGTGCTTATTGATGGAAGTGCTATCCAAATACATCCCTTGGTATGC
>CAZHVX010000080.1:0-9490 GCA_964536295.1 uncultured Pseudomonadota bacterium | reverse complement strand
TATCGCTCAGGATGACATGTTCGTTGAAAAATTAGTTTTTCAGAGGTTCCTTAATATTTTAAGATATTTGGACCCCACGAAACTTTTACCCCTCTGAGTGCCGATAATAATTAGGAAAGGGGTAACTCTATGAGGTGTCTATGCCGGAGGTAGGAAAATGCAACACATCCGTCGTTGTGACTGAGGAGATGCTTGATAAATACGATTTGAGGGAGCTCGGTATTAAAGCTGGAGATAAGGTCAGAGTGGGGGATCCGACGGATGGAAAGGTCTCTGTTCAAAAAAAAGGTGGATGTAGTGAGACATCGTGCAATATTAAGTTTATTACTATTGACGCAGACAGGTCCTTTGGGGAATCAAGTTTTGTGGAAACCTTTTTTCCATGTGAATTGGGAAAATTCGAGCGAAATGGCCAGTATCCAAATGATCCCACGGGATGCTTGACTCCTGTAATGGAGTATACGAGAAGTATCGCAATTCCACTTCGTGAGGACAAGGATATCAGTCCCAGAGTTATAGACGCGGCCTTTAGTAGGCTCGATAGTAATACGGCATCACCTGAAGATCTCAATATGATTTCCGGCATTATTAGTAACGCAATCAAAATAATGGAGGAGGATGGGGAGGAGACAAAACCCTTAAAGATTGCCAGGGAAGAGATAAATGCCAAGCTTGAAAACCTTCGGTTAGCTGTAAATAAAAAATAAAAAACATATTCGAATTTGACACCTAAAACCCATTTTAAACCTAACATAATGATTGATTATGTGACGATTGTTTATGTAACCCGCAGGCTTAGTTCTACCGGCGCTGGCGCCCAGTCGCGCCTCGTAAAAAAAACGATTTTGTTTCATTCCCAGCTACCGTTCTCCCACTGTCGACCGCTAGCTGGGGAAACAAATATCGTTTTTTTCACTTCCTCGCTCCTTCCTGCGCCAACATCGCGCCGTACGAACCAATCCTGCAGCTTACGCACAATCGTCACGGACAAGTGAATCAATATTTCTAATTTGCAAAGTGGGGTTTATGGATGTCGTGAGAAGCGCATCGCCGAGAAGGAGCCTAGTCTCAGGTTATTTCGTGTTTTGAGTAAAAATAGAAATTCCAGATGATAACAAGACTTAGTTGCGCCATTTGTAGATGAATCAAGAGGAAGGCCGCAGCTAGAACGTGAGCGTTTTATACAGAATGGATAAAACGCGAGCGTTCAGAATGCGGAAGGTTCCTCGAAGATTCATCTACAAATGGCGGCGACTGGAGGCGCAGCGCTTCGAGGGACATCCATAAACCCCTAAATGCAAATTAGACCCATAATCAATCATTACGTAAAGTTGGGGACTTAGAAACCGAAGGCCTTTTTTAGATCCTTACCGCCCTGTTTGATATCAACCTTTGGCTTGGGCACGCTGGATGGCTTTGCCTGATTTTGCAATTTTTGCTGGAGCAAATTCTTGGCCTCATCCTTGGCCTTCTGAGTTGCAACATCGGCCACCACCTGCGCTGCAACCTTTGCAAATAGGGATGCCATATGCTCACCATCGGGTAGGAATTGTGGATCGGAAACGGTTCCTTTTAGAATAAATGGAATTACAAGCTCACCCTGACCATTTGTGAGATATTTTTTTGCAGTTGCATTGCTAACCAAACCGTCCGTTTCATCTTTGTATAAAATAAATTCGCCCGAGTAATTAAGATTCTGATCCAAATCAACCGTCCCACCTGCGTGAAGTTTATATTTGGAATGTTTATAATTAACATCTGGTGTTTCTATAACACCGTTGACGATAGTATAGTTAATTTTTAAATCCTCAACTCTGGCATCAATGGCCTGAAGCGTTTTTAGGGCAACACCGCTAAAACCAGCAAGGGCACCTAATTTATTCCATGAATCATGTCCAAAAACCTTTTGTCCGACATTTAATTTTGGAATCTCACCCTCTTCAAGGTGTATGTATCCCTGGCCATTCAGGTTTTTCTTGGCAACCTCAGGATCCGCGCCCTTTCCCGTGATATCAACCTTGACAGATCCTTTACCGACAATTAACCCCTCAATTGCCTTAATCTTGGAAAGGTTAACCTTATTGATTAGGACGTCAGATGAGTATTGCGGTTCATCGGCAAGTATCACCTGGGCCTTGCCATCAAGATTCCCTTCATAGATAATTGCAGTCAAAGAATCCAAGTTGGCCTTACTATCCGCGTAGCTAAACTTTGTATCAAGATTGTCCATCTCATAATCTGCATACACGATTTTTTTGGATGTAACATGTCCACTGATATTTAATTTAGTTGGATCAGTGAAGGGTCCCTTAATGTCGATATGTATGCTCGGATCGGAAACGCCGGTGGCGGTTGCAAGCATTGGTGTCATTGTTGCAAGTTCACCGATCTTGATCGCCCTTGTATCGATGGCAAGCTCACCATTTTTTGTAACGTCCATATTTGCATAACCATCTATATTGAAAACCGTTTCTCCAAGCGTCAGCGTAAGTGGCTTAATTGTTACCTTTGCGGGGGTATAGTGACCCTTAAGGTCCAGCTTCATAGCTGTTCCCTTGGGTTTTGTAAACATATCTGCATACGCAACGCCAGCACTTGTTAAACTTACATTTGTATTTAGTGATACGTTCTCCGGAGTTCCAGCAACATCCACATTTAATGACATTGGCCCATCAAGCTTTACATCCGGTGGAAGACTTTTTTTCTGAGAAGGATCAAATGCCAAAAGTTCATCTAGCGTGAAGCTTGTTCCGACAAGTGTTGCCTTAAAGGCTGGGGGTTGTTTGCCGTATTCGGCGGAGGCGTTTAGATTAAAATCAGCTTTACCAATAGTGATCACCCAATTGTTAACCTCGGCTTCCTGCTTTTCCATTCTAAGTGTGAGCCCGCCCTTGATAAAAACGTTTTGGTCTTCTTGGCCAAGAACTGCGGCAGCAAAGCTAAACTTTGTTTTTGCTTCTTCTTTTAATGGAGAAAATTCCGCTATTTCAAGATCAAGATGCTTGACCTGCTGCGTTGGCTTCTCCTGTCCCTCTTCCCACATTTCCAAGAGGGCGTCGTCAATAATGAATCCGCCGAGCATTGGTTGCCACCCTGTGGCCAGGGCACTCTTTGGCCCCTCTGTTGATGGTTCTACGGGCTTCTCCGCATCATCGGCCCATGCGTTTTTTATTAAGAAACCAGATTCCAGTTGCCAGTAACCCGAATTGGGTTGTGTTTCCATAGACGCCGAGCCTTCTGGTTTCTGGTTACTGGTTACTGGTTTCTTTAAGAGATCATCGATGTTTGTATGACCATCCTTTGCCGTTCTAAAATAAACCTCAGGCTTGATTAATTCCAAACTTGCAACAACCATTTTGTCGAGCAATGGTTTCAACTGAAGATCGATTGCGATCTTTCCAGCTGCGACGATCGTTTGATCCTTAAATGTGTCGGCGTTGTTGGAAACCTTTATGTCTCTCAAGATAAAACCGGGCCAGGGAAGGATTCTAAGTCTCATCGATCCGATCTCGATTTTACCAGAAACCTGTTTTTCGGCCTGCTCGACTATCAGCTTTTTATAGGTATCAGCTGGGATGAAAAATGGGACAACAATTAAAAGGATGATGATAACACCCAATGTTATTCCAACGATTTTTAGAATTTTAAGAGCTTTTTTCATCTATTCCCCCTTTTATTTTATCACCGCTGAATCACAGAAGAAGTATGAAAACGCAGAGGTTTTTTTTCGGCGTATTCCGCTACATTCAGTGTCTCTGCGGTGATAGAAAGGATATGTATCACAATTAGTTTTTTATATCAATAAAACCCGAATAGATTTGACTTAGGGGGAAAGTGAGACTATTGAAGGGGGATGGAAAATATAAGTGCTATGAAAAGGCTGATAGCTGGGGCTCGCAGGGTTACCGTTTTGACAGGCTTCGGGATGTCCCCTGAATCCGATGTTTTGGTGACTGGTGGAAAATGTGGCCCTTCAACTTCGGGGGATTTTGAAAGGGATCCAAGATCCATATGGGAACTTTATAATGATAAACGTTCAAAATTCTCCACTGTCGCACCAAACACAGCACACTTTGCGCTTGCAAAGCTTGAGAAGATAATTCCGAATTTCATATTGATTACACAAAACATTGACAGCCTTCACAGGCTTGCAGGATCAAAAAACATAATAGAACTTCATGGTAATATCTGGAAGTTGCGATGCACCTCCTGCTGGAAGATTTCAGATAATTATGATGTGCCACTACAACTATTGCCATACTGTAAAGATTGTGGTGCGCTGTTAAGGCCTCACGTGTTGTGGGCGGATGAGTTAGCTGATATTGGGGTTGTGAGCCTTGCAAGGTCAGCGCTTAAATGTGATGTATTTGTTGTTGTTGAAATTTCTATAGAGGACCAAGTTTCACAAAAATTCATACTCGAGGCCAAATCACACGGTGCCAAAATTGCAGTGATCAATGCCGATATCCTGTCTCAATTGGTTTAAACCACAGGGAGTACCGAGGATATCGAGTTCACAGAGAATCTAAACGCAGAGTATTCTGAGACCGCTGAGGTCGCTGAGGATTTATTTTTTCTTTGGTACTTACTTCTACGTGGTGGAAAGAGGTGTTTTTTAAAGACCTGTCATTCCCGCGTAGGCGGGAATCCAGCAATTTCAACAAGTCCTGGATCCCTGCCTGCCGGCAGGCGGGCCTGCCTCCGCAGGGATGACGTTGAAGGATATTTTTCACCATTCCTATAACGTTCGCATATGCGAATTCAGAATAAATCAATACTAACAGGTTAAAACTCAGTGACCTCAGCGGTCTCAGATAAGCTCTGCGTTAAACTTCTCAGTATTCTCTGAGGATTCAGTGGTTTAGAAATGATTTCAAGGTTGAGAGTTGTTCGTTGATGCTCTTGATCCCGGTTCCACCCTTGGCGCTTCTTAGATTTGTCGAATAGGAGAAATCGAAAATTTTCACTACATCTCCATCAAAGGAATTTGATGCAGTTTTGAACTCATCAATAGAAAAATATTTTAGTGATTTATTTTCTTCAATAGATTTTTGAACAAGGCCCGCAACTATTTCATGGCTTTGTCTAAATGGAATATTCTTTTTAACTAGATAATCTGCAAGGTCCGTTGCAAAGATTGAATCATCAATCGAGGCTTCCATTTTATCTTTGTTGATCTTCAGCGTTGATAAAACACCATTGAACACGCTAATTGAAACAAGCGTGTTGTCGATAATATCAAAGATTGCCGGCTTGTCTTCCTGTAGATCCTTTGCGTAGGTGAGTGGGAGCCCCTTTACCAGCGCAAATAGTGTCTGCATCTGGCCTATAACTCGCGCGGATTTGCCACGAATTAGCTCCAAGGAATCAGGGTTCTTTTTCTGCGGCATCATGGATGAACCAGTTGCATATTCATCGTCAAGTTCAATGAATCCAAACTCCTTTGATGACCAGATAATAAAATCCTCAGCGTAACGACTTAGGTGGATCATTAAAATATTCAATGTTGATGCAAGTTCAAGTAAGTGATCACGATTGCTGATCGTTGATATGCTATTGTTGCTTGCTTTAGAAAAGCCCAAATCCTTTGCAAGCTTTTCCCTATCGATATTGTAGGCGCTCCCCGCAACTGCGCCGCACCCCAATGGAGATACGTCGATCCTCTTAAAACAATCATCTAGGCGATTAAAGTCTTCTGCTAATGAGAAGGCCAAACTTAAAATATAATGTGCAAAGGATATCGGTTGCGCCTGCTGAAGGTGCGTGTAGCTTGGCATGAAGGTGTTCTTATTGGTTTCGGCCAGTGCTTTTGTCGTTGAAATAAGAGCGATTAGATTGTTCTTCAACTCATTTGTAGCATCTTTGAGATAAAGATTTAGATCCGTTAAAACCTGATCGTTTCTACTTCTCCCGGTGTGTATTTTTTTACCAAGATTACCAAGCTTCTCTGTTAGGACGCGTTCCACCAGGGTGTGGACGTCTTCGTCACACGCATCATTAAATTTGCCCGCTTCAAATTCGCAAAGGATTTCGTCTAATCCTTCATTTAATTTTGACAATTCATCTTTGGTGATAATGTTGATTTTGGCAAGTGCCGCTGCCCACGCCCTGTTTGTTTTAATATCATAGGGGAGAAGGCGAATATCAACTGATAGTGATTCATTGAAATCCCACATGAGATCGGAAGTTTCTTTTTTAAATCTACCCTTCCAAGTTCGTCGTTCGTTGTTCGTCATTCGTCGTTAGTCGATCGTCGTTCGTCGTTCGTCGTTCGTGCTTGGTACTTTATTATTATAAGAGTACAAACAACTAACGACGAAAAACGATCGACGAACGACGCGCTAATCTCGTTTAAACTTACTATAATCCGGGGCCTTGTAGCCCGTTAAATGATCTCCCCCCTCCATTTCAATGAGGGCGCGAACCTTGATTGGAAGGCCAAAGAGGTTGATGAAACCCTTCGCGTCGCTTTGATCGTAAACATCGCTTTTTCCGAAGGTTGCAAGGTCCTCACGATAGAGCGAGTATGGAGACCTTCTTCCAACCACGTAGCAATTGCCCTTATATAATTTAAGTCTGACATCGCCGGTGACATTTTCCTGAGTTTTCTTCATAAAAGCATCTATTGCTTCGCGAAGTGGGGAGAACCACAAACCATTGTAAATGATTTCCGAATACTTTGGTAGCAACGAACGCTTGAAATGAAACACACTTGCATCAAGAACCAGGCATTCAATCTCGTGATGTCCAGCGTAGAGAATTGTTCCACCCGGGGTTTCATAAACGCCACGTGATTTCATTCCGACTAGTCTGTTTTCAACGATATCTGATCTTCCTATTCCGTGTTTTCTTCCAAGTTCATTTAACTTTTGAAGAAGCGTTACAGGATTTAATGTTTCATTATTTAGTGATGTCGGAATTCCCCTTTCAAAGTGAAGTGTGATTTCTTCGGACTCATTGGGAGCATCCTCTGGATCAACTGTCAGTGTGAAAAGATCTTTTTTTGGTTCGTTCCATGGGTTTTCTAAATCGGCACCTTCACTTGAGATGTGCCAGATGTTTCTGTCATGGCTGTATTTATGCACCTTTTCCGGGGGTAGGGGGAGGTTGTGCTTTTTGGCATAAGCTACAGCGTCTTCTCTTGATTTAATATCCCACTCGCGCCACGGGGCCAAAACTTTAACCGTTGGATCAAAGGCCTTGAATGCCAGTTCAAATCTTACCTGATCATTTCCCTTGCCCGTGCAACCGTGGGATACTGCATCGGCACCCTCCATCTCAACTATATCCATCATCCGCTTTGCGATTGCCGGACGTGCGATTGATGTTCCAAGCAAATACTTTCCCTCATAAATTGCGCCCGCCTGAATCATTGGAAATACATAGTTGACAATAAAATCTTCGCGAATGTCTTCGATGATAATTTTATCGGCGCCGGATGCCTTTGCGCGTTCTTCCAATCCATCAAGCTCTTCCATCTGGCCAACGTTTGCGGCGTAAGCTATTACTTCACAGCCGTAGTTTTCCTTTAGCCAATGAATGATGATTGATGTGTCCAGACCGCCTGAGTACGCAAGAACTACCTTTTTAATCTTCCCCATTTGTTCTCCCTTATTTATCTGTCATCCTGAGTGAAACGAAGGATCCAGATTGAACACTCTGGATTCTTCACTCACTTTGTTCGTTCAGAATGACAATACTGTTTTCCATATTAAAAAGCACTAAGACCGCTTTGATTATTAGTATCATCGAATCTTAGTGCCTTTCTAAAACTTCAAATTTACAATTAATGTCTTTGTCATTCTGAACAAAGTGAAGAATCCAGGAAAGCCAACTGGATCCTTCTCCCTCGCCATGTTCGGGATCAGGATAACTAGTGATCAATGATATTCATTTAACAATGTATACAATGCCTTGATAGTTTGTTTTTGCGTGAAACCTTTTTTGGTTGCAACAAAAACAGTGTCGTCACCGGCAACGGTTCCTGCAACCTCCGTTGGAGATTTTCCATCCAGATAGAGCGCCAGTGATGATGCCAACCCTGGAGATGTTTTTAAAACAATCAGGGATTCTCCAGATTGTTTGATTGAAAAAGTAGGGATTGGCATGCTGGACGACGGAGTTGGAATTGCATAGATACCGTGTTTCTTAATGATGCCCAGTTCGTTGAGGTCGCGAGATACGCTGGATTGTGTAACATCCCAACCCATGCGTAGCATTTCGGCTACAACTTCTTCTTGTGTTGAAAACTTTTTATTACGAATGGTGTCCCTTAAGAATTCCTGGCGTTTCCCCTTTTTCATAATGTACCTCCAACTTTTTATTTTTGTCACCGCAGAAACGCTGAAAATACCAGAAAACGCTGAAGTCATTTTTCTGCGTTTTCATAATGTTTCTGCATCTCAGCGGTGAAAGAATCCTGCAAATCCTGTCAAAGCAAACAATATGCAAATGGCTTGCATATGCATGCATATATGCTTCTTTTATCCAATTTTGCACCGTTTGTCAAGAACGAATTCCCGCAAAGTCGCAAGAATACTGGGTTTTGAGGGAGGGAAACCCCGTAAAGTGTCTTCATTATAGCACATAATTTTATGCAGTTAACTTTCCGAAATTATTGAAAAAACCCTAAGATATTAAGAACCCAGATGCTGTGTCATCCCCGCGAAGGCGGGGATCCAACAATTTCGACAAGTCCTGGATCCCTGCCTCCGCAGGGATGACATTGAAGTGTATTTTCCACCATTCCCGTCATCTAACAATTCAGCAAGAAAACAATGAAAAGTTTTGTGTCTTCGTGACTTTGTGGTTAAAAATTAAGGATTGGTGTTTTGGTGGTTCAAAAGAATATGTGCTAAGATAGTAGTATTAGGGGCTTAAGACCGTCAAAATGGTGATTTAATCGCACAGACCAATCTCTTTTAAACCATCCTGCCAGGGGAGGCACCAAACCGGGCCTATTTTTTTTCTTTCAGGGTCCAATGACAAGCAATAGGCTTCAGCATTTGAAAGTTCCTTGAAAAAATTCTCCAGGGTATGTGTGTCACGTTCATCCACTCTTTGTGAAGATTTGATCTCAACCAGGGCAAGGGACATTCCGGGTCTTTCGATGATGAGATCAATCTCCGCACCATCCTTTGTTGTTACATAGGAGAAACGAAAATCTTTTTGGAAGTAGGTGTTTAGCCTTACAGCTTCGACTATGATGAAATGTTCAAACGCTCTTCCAAATGCGTATGTATGTGGAAGAAGTTTTTGGGTCAACGTGAGTTCAAGGGCCCTTTTAACGCCGGTATCGAAATAATAGAATTTTGGGTTTTTCCTCTGCCTTTTTCTGATGGAACAATGAAATGGTTCCAGAATAGTGCCAACCAGTGTATCTTCAAGTATTTCAAAATATGATTGAACGGTCTTTGTGTCGGCGCCAACATCCCTGGCTATGTTGGTAAAGTTGATAATTTGTCCATTAGATTGAGCGGCAATTTCCAAA
>CAZHVX010000079.1:0-9508 GCA_964536295.1 uncultured Pseudomonadota bacterium | reverse complement strand
CGTTTCACTCCCTCAGGATGACGGCACTCGATGACACTGGATCCTTCGTGGAATTCATCCTGAGCGAACGATAATGAGTCGAAGGACTCAGGATGACATTCACTTGTTGTCATTACGAGGAGTGGAACGACGAAGTAATCTCCGGGGATTACTTCGCTCCGCTCGCAATGACATATTGCTCTAAATCTGCCCATCACCTAGCCCCTCTTCTCTCAAACCAAATTACACCTCCGAGGTGTATTTGGTTGAATTGCGGCCATTACCCCGACATCCATCGGGATAGTATCTTTTTAAAAATACACTATACGCCCACATAAATAATTTACAAGATTATATCCTGTACGACTAATATCGGCTTGGGATGAAAAAAGTTGCGGGGTTTATGATAAGTGCAACTATTTGATATTTTTGAGGTTTATAGAGTAAGACGGGCCTCGACTACGCCGACAGCATATTGGCCATATCCTGATACCTTTTCAAATAAATAGGGTCATTTCCCTTAAGGGTATTCAATTTGGAAAGCATACCCTTTGCTTCATCAACCTTTTTTTGTGCAAGTTTTGTTTTGATTTTGAAATACACAATTTCAAATCTGTAAAGATCGCTCATGCTGGATGGATATCCATCCAATATTTTTTCGGCCTCGTTGAAATATTTTTCCTCTTTTTTGAAATCCTTCACATGAAAACAAATTTCACCTATCCCCTGAAGCGCAAATGCCAAAAGCAAACCCTTTGGCTTTCTTTTAACCGCGTTCTCATAGTGCAGCATAGCCATTTTCCAGTCCTTAAGTTCCTTAAAACAATGCCCCTTATTAACCAGCGTGCTTATATTGGCCCGCTTTCGCTCATCCAAATCCTTAATTTGCAGATTGGAAACCAGACAACTATTGTATTCCGAAACAGCGCTGTCGTATTTCTCCATGTCGGCGTAGATACTGGCCATCAGACTATGTGAATATAAGAGCCATTTTTCATGATTGATTTCGGCTGCCAGCCTTCCAACAACTCTGGCATGTTTTCCGGCATTCTCGAAATCTCTCATCAAACGATACGTATTTGACAATGTGTAGTTAGTATTAAAAATATTAAAAACATCCCGATCGCTCTCGACTCTCTTTAATTTCTCTTTCAACTTTATTATCGCAGGTTCAAACCCACCCGTCTTTTGAAGAAGCTGACCATAATCACAATTTTTCACAAATTTTAAATTATCGTAAACCGTCATATTTTTTTCCAGATTTTCCCCTTCAACGTACTTAAGTCTCGATTTTTCCCTTAATTCAACCTGATTATCAGGATCGTTGTTGGATCTCAGATAAAACAACCTGGCTTCGTAATTTTTATTGATAATTTCAAAAACGGTTCCTGTTCTAATTTTACAAAGATCAGAAACCTCCGAGATATTTTTCTTTGCTTCATCAAAACCACCATTCTCCAGCAATGCAGGAAGAACACTCAACATTAAGCGAATTTTCCATACATTAGATTTAGGCAATTTTTCACCTAACTGATTTATAATATCGGTGTATTCTTTAATTGCGAAGTTATAATTCGAATCTAAAATATGGGAGGAAATGAGAAGCTGAAAGGCATAGTATTTAAGTTTGTGATGTACAACCGGAATATTTTCAATACATTCATTTAAAATATCCTGGGCCCATAAAATTTTTCCCTCGCCAAATAATTTCTTTCTGACTAATTTGAGAAGCTTTGACAGGCTTAAAACACCGCTCTCCCCATACGCGCGATGGATGGTGAAAAAATCTGTGGCGCCCTCGTTCTTTTTGACGTAATCGGCGATCCTTAGATGAACCTTGCGGCGCAGGGCCCCGTCCATAAATCCGTAAAAAAGTTTGAGCATCATGTATTCATCGTAGAAGGAATAGTTTGACAAAATATCCGGATGCGCCAAAATCTTTTTTGCGACCAGGCTCCCCAAAATTTGCGTTAAGTACTGCATTGGAAAAAATCTATATAGATCATCATACGAAATGGCGCGATGCGAATCCTTTGCCCCCCACACAGCAACAAGATTGACGATGTCCCTTTCGATCCCGCTCAAAGATGTATACGTCTTTTCAAGACGCGTCCTGGTTGCCTGCGGAACCTCATCGCGCGTAACCCTTAGGGCAGGCGCCTCAACGGCCGCAAGGCGCAGGTTTCCCTGAAGATCAAACAACAACCCCCTGCTGTCGATCCCCTGCAGATGCTGCGCAATCTCAAGGGGGCGCCCGTGCGTGGCGCGATACAATTTATTTACCCATTTTTTTGGCAAGTCCTGATTTTTCAATGCAGCGGTTGATTTAAGATACGCCTCTACGTCGGACCTTGCAAATGATTCAAGTTTTAAATGATGAAAACTTTTATTCTTCAATCCCAATGTTTTAATAACCTTCTTCTCATCCTTGCTATCAACGGAAAGGATCAGGATAATGGGACGATTATCCATATATAGCACCGGATTGATATATCGATCCGACAATAGTTCCACCAATCCCGCTACCGTATTACCAATCGAACCTCCAGGCCCGCCTTGCCGCGAGGCAGGCCCGCCTTGCCGCGAGGCAGGCCCGCCTGCTGACGAGGCAGGGTTCGACTGGTTTAGATTGTCGATAATAATTACAGCGGGAAACTTATTCTCGCTTATCTTGAGATTAACATCCTTCACCCAACTTTCGATCCATTCATTATGCGCGGGCAGATCAATGGACGAAAGCGCAACGGATGCGGCGTACTGATTTATAAAATCCTTCATCCTGCCGATCAGGTGCGACTTTCCCATCCCCTCTTCTCCTGATATAATGCATATCGCGGGACGGGGCTGTTCCCCCTTCAACGCGGATTTGATTGTATCAAAGAGAAGCTTCTTTTCTTCCTCGCGGCCAACATGTTCATCATTTTCCGGAATAAGATAAGACGCGCGCGCCTCGAGGGTTTCTTCAAAATCATCCGGCCGTTTCGTGGATAGCGCATTGATAACCGCGCGGACATTTCCGCCATAAAAACGGTTCTTAAAATTACCGTCAATCAGGCGCATTGTGATCTTATCAAGATGTTTTGGTGAATCGTGATTCATCTCCGATGGCGAATTGGGTTTCTTTTCATTTTTGACGATACCACGAAGCACGCCGATATCAAACTCTATCCCTTCGCGTATCGAATATGGATAGCGCCCTGCAAGGCACCGGTACATAAGCGCGCCAAAGGAATACAAATCACTTTGCGCACCGATGAAATCGCGCTTCTGAAATAACACCTCCGGGGGCATGTACGGAACACTTCCGCAGACGCGGATTTTCAACGCCTCCATCGCCATAGAAAGGCCAAAGTCGATTATCTTTACCTCGCCTTCGCCGGTAACAAGGATATTTGCGGACTTGATATCAAGATGCAAAAGGCCGTGTTTATGTATCGCCTCCAGCCCCAGAAGTGACTGGATGAACAGCGGAACCATTTCATCCGGTTTCAGGTCGCGGCAGGTGCGAGCCAACGGCCGCCCCTCGACATATTCGGACGCGATATAAAACTGGTCCCCAAAAAAACCGAACGAGTATGCCCTTGCAACATTTGGATGCGAGAATTTTTTGATATTTTGATATTCGGATTTAAAGGTTTCAACCTTGTCACCGAAAAGCTTTGAAACCTCATCTTCGATCGTTTCAACGGTAACGCCCTCGCGGTGAACGGCCTCCATCCTGCAGTGCTTTAAAAGATTTTCCCTGTCGAGAAATTTCAGCGCAACTTTATTGCCCTTTGAATCCTGGGCAAGATGCACAACGCCCCACCCCCCGCGGCCGATATCGGTCCTAAGGATCTTATAGCCGTCTATGATTTGGTTTGTTGTTACAGACATAATTACTTTCTGCACGGTATCGTTTTCGAACTCGTTTTGTCATTCTGAATCCGCCAGCGGCGGATGAAGAATCCAGCGATTAACACTAGATCCTTCACTACGTTCAGGATGACAACATTTGATAATACTAGATTCCTGCCGGCCCCGGAACAACACAGTATTCGCGTAAATTCGCGTTTATTCATCCAGCAGGTCATTTATATCATCTATACAAATGGCCTGCTCGTCCTCTAGCATATCATCGATATCCGAATCCGAATCCTCATCGGGCTGCACCTCACTTACCGCGCTATCAACCGAAAAATAAAGTTTGCTCTTATTAAGATCCAACCCGGCATCCGGATACACCTGAAGGATATCGTCAATCACATCCGCCGCCCTTTTATAACCCCGCTTATTCGGATCCTTGTCCAAAAGTTTCATTATTATCGAATTGAATTTTTCCGATACATCCGGAATCTTTGGGGGCAATTCTTCCCTCTTAACGATCTCTGCAAGGCGCTTGAGATCCGTATCCTTCAGGTGCCTCTTTGGAAATGGAAGATGTCCCGAAAAAATATAATAAACAAGAACAGCAAACATGAAAAGATCGGCACGCTCATCAACCGAACCGCCAAGCACCACCTCCGGCGCAACGTACGCAAGGGGGCCAATGTTTTTCGATTCCTTTATGTTATCCATCGAGGCAACATAACCCGCGTTAATAAACTTTGCCGTCAGCGACCTGTTGCTGCGAAAGACATTTATATTTGAGGGTTTTACCTTAAGATGAAGGATGCGGTTCGCATGCAGATAATCAAGCCCCTTTAATATCTGCACCGCCAGGGAGACCATATATTCCGGGATCATCCCGCGGGTCTCTTCAAAAATTGGGCGCCCTGGAACATGTTCCGCCAGGGCAAAATAGTGCCCGCGATAATTATCAAACTCAACTGAATAGTATTTCACAATATTCGGATGCTGCACCAAACCGATCAATCTTTCAATGCGTTCCTTAAAA
Organism: uncultured Pseudomonadota bacterium; assembly: GCA_964536295.1. GTDB lineage: Bacteria > UBA10199 > UBA10199 > CAZHVX01 > CAZHVX01 > CAZHVX01. Next base: position 4,653 of record CAZHVX010000079.1, on the reverse strand, counting down.
TTTTCATCAAACTTTTTAAATTTTTCCAGCGCGTTTCTTTCGGCCTCGGTTCTGGAAAGCTCACCATCCACATCGTCATACATCCAACTTAAAAGTTTATCGCGGCGAAGCATTGTGATGACGTAAAGGTTTCCATTTGAGGGATCCTCTACAAGGTGGGATTCTTCCCATGAACTTGTTGAGAGGTTTTTTTGAAGTGTATATTCCTTTGCTTCACCGGTTATCTTTTTATATTCTGCAACGTTTGACAATTTGGAATCCTTTCTTTTCTTACTATCGTTGCGATCTGCTAACATTATTTGTCATCGCGAGGAGCCCAGAGGGCGACGTGGCCCTGCCTGCCGGCAGGCAGGGATCCCCCGTAATCAAGTGTTTATAGGAGATTGCCACGCTCACTTCGTGAGCTCGCAATGACAATCACCCCGGCAACAACGTATCCTCATCCTTGTTGGCATCATCTTGCCAGCTTTTCCCCGGGGGTTTGATACCAAGATCAACCACGTCAAAGATCACAACCGTGACATTATCCTTACTGCCACCGTGGATGGCAAGTGGAATCAACCCGCCGCACGCGCCCCGTATATCGCCGGCCTTCATGAGCTTCTCTGCCGCTTCAAATTTAGCCTGATCCAGTAGGCCGTCCGTCAGTCCGTCACTGCACATTATATATCTGTCACCGACACGCACGGTTGATATATCAACCACGATATCGACATTTTCCTTTGTACCAAGACACGCCATTATCTTGTTGCGCTTCTCTGTTTTTGCCTGAGCTTCACTGATCTCGCCGGATTGAATCCGTTCCTCTAAAAAAGATTGGTCGACCGTCATCTGTTGGAGATTTCCATCGCGTATCCTGTAAAGCCGCGAATCGCCTATGTTAACGATATAGATCTTATCATCGCGAACCAGCGCCGCAATGAGGGTGGTCCCCATCATCACGGATTTATCAAATGAATCGGAATTCTTCTTAAGATTTTCATCGAAGATCGTTTTATTTGCGAAACTGACCGAACGTTTGAATATCTCATCGATTGCAAGATCGGGGATATGCTTTATGTCGCGCACGCTGGTTTCAACATGGGTATCATCAAAATCCAGCGGATTAAGTACATTGGTAAGAAAACCGTTTACCTTATCAACGGCAAGACGGCTCGCCACCTCGCCCCCTTCGTGCCCGCCCATGCCGTCGGCAACGATAAAGATCCCGAAGCCCTCGTTCACCCCAAACGCATCCTCATTGGTTTTACGTTTGGCACCGATATCAGTAAGACCAAAGGCCCTTATAACCGGTTTTTTTTGCGATTTCACCGAACCCCCAAATCACTTTATTATCGCGAGTGAACTTCGTTCCCGTAGCAACCTCAGGGGATTGCCTCGCCATATGAACTCGCAATGACCAAAATATTGGGTGGATCGTATCAAATTATCCGATGGAAAGCAAGGATCCTCACCACAGCCATAGATGAAGCGGGCAAAATAATGGTTATTTCAACCCCAGTTCCTTTAGCTTGATATAAAGAGTGGATCGAGCGATTCCTAAATCTTCGGCTACCTTTGCACAATCACCATCGTGCTTGCCAAGGAGCAAGCCGATAAAGTTGCGCTCGTGCCTCTTTACTATTTTTCTAAAATCACTATAGGTCATAATATCCTTAAACGAGTTGGCACCATCAGAGGAGTCCGTAAATGGTTCGCCGTTGAGGTCCTCCGAGAGCCACGCCGGCAAATCACACGGCCACACAATTTTTTCCTTTGATGTGATAATCAGGCTGTGTATCAGGTTCTCAAGCTCCCGGATATTTCCCGGCCAGCTGTAATCAAAAAGTATCCGCATTGCATCATCGCTGATCTCCTTCGCGCATACGTTTTTCTGATATTTGTTGATAAAATGGTCTACAAGTTCCGAAATATCCTGGCAACGATCACGCAGAGGGGGCAGCGTTAATCTAACCACCGCAAGCCGGTGGTAAAGATCGATCCTAAATGCTCCCTTATTTACCATCTCTTCCAGATTTTCATTGGTTGCGGCAATCGTTCTGAAATTTGAATATATCGGTGAATGATTTCCAAGGCGATAAACCATCTTATCCTGCAAAACCCTTAACAGCTTCGACTGCATACTGGGCCTCAGCGATGTTATCTCATCCAGAAAGATATCGCCGCCATCCGCCAGCTCAAACTTACCGATCTTTCGCCTCGTTGCATCGGTAAAGGTTCCCTTTTCGTGCCCGAAAAGCTCGGACTCGATTAAATTATCGGGAATAGCAGCACAGTTGATTGCAATGAAGGGACGTTTTGGATCCCCTTCTATTGCGTGAACATAACGGGCCAAAAGTTCCTTGCCGGTACCGGTTTCGCCATCAATTAAAATGCTGGCACCAAAACCGCGCACCTTTTCTGCATCGCGCATTACCGATACAAAACTGGGCGCGGAACCAATCATGTAGTTTTTAAAATTATTTTCCTGAATCTCTTTTACGATTGCATCGTGACGATCGATAACCTTTTTGTCACGCCTTAGACGTTCGATGATTGCGTAAAGCTCTTCGCGCTTATATGATTTTCTGATATGACCCGCGCAACCGATAAGCACCGCCTCAAGCGCCAACTCTGCATCTTTGTCATCGATTACGGTTATCACATGAATAGAGTCATCCTTCTTTTTAATCTCTTTGATATTTTTAAATGCGGCCGACTTATTCTGGTTATTGATTCCGTAGATAACCGAATCAAGGCTGTCTTCGTCAACCTGGACCAATCCTTTTGCAGGATTGTTTGTTGTCTTGATTGTGTAGAAATCATCAAGATGATCCTCGTAGCCGTCAAGGCTCGCCTCATCTTCATCGATACAAAGTATCTTGAAATCCTTCGCCATTGGCGGTGTTAACGTCAGGCCGTCGAATTTATATTTCTTTGACATGATATCCCCCCTATTAAGGGGAAATTATAAGCAATAAATGTGCCATCTGTTCGATAGTATCTATTTGATATTATTAAGGATATCGAAATTGCCGGAAAGTCCTGCCCCGGGGGGCTCTTATGCCCACATTATTTTTTGCATTTGCAATATCTTGATTTTATTAAATTTTCTATTGATGAATATTTATGAAAAAAAGGGGGGATCCCATTAAACCGCGGCATTACCACCCCACCGATGGGGTTTCTGCTGTCCCCCATCCTAACCACGAAGACACAAAGACACTAAGGCTTTTAGGTTAATAAGAAATAAAAAATTTTGTGGCTTAGTGGCTTAGTGGCTTAATGTCTTAGTGGTTGAATTCATGCTCAAGCAAATTAGAAGTTGTTGATATTATTTTGTTTTTCGAGTTAGGTCTCGCGTCCCTCGAATTCCGCGTCCCTCGAATTCAATCACCTTCGAGAGCCATGGGGATATTTGGCGCCCGGAAACGGTTGTTTTATCAGCTTTTAAAGGAAGTGTGAAAATGAAGGTCTGACCCCATTATTGGCCCCGGCTTTTACCGTATCATCTTAATGATTGGCCCGCGGCCCTTTGCCTCAACTAAAATAAGTTCTGTATCCAACCCTGCGCGCCAGTAGCAGTTGGAAAGCTGCCTTAGAGGAAGCTCAAGTTTCAGCATATACTCATCACGAGCCTTGCTTTCGGAAGAATTTAAGAGTGGTGAATTCAATCTCTCTATAAGGCTATCGATTTGCTTGAACATAAAGCTGTCGTATTCAAGCACAATATTTAAAAGTCCCGTCTTTGTCTCCTGGCTCACAAATTTATTGTTATTGTATTCCTGAATCATTGCCTTAAATAAATCATCAAATTTTTTAAAGGCAACGCGCCTGTAATCATCCGATTTTTTATTCATTACATGGCTCCACTGCATACGGTTATCGCCTATTGCTCCATGTATTAATTTTTCCTGAAAGGTTTCTTTGTATAATTGATATCCACTTATTACTTTTTTTGCCTTTTCAAATTTTCCATCCGCTAGAAAAAATTGCTCTCTTCCTCTTTTACCCTTAATACGCAGATACAAACCGCATTTGGATAAATCACCATCTAAAAATCTACTTTCACAATATTCCGTTAATATATGATCAACAGCATCCTGATTATGAATAAGTTTTTTTGCGTCTTCTACTGATGGCACACCATCCCCATCATAATCCAGCTTTGCGAGCTCACCTGCCGTAATCTCCCCATTGCCATCTTCATTGATTACATAAAGAAGCAGGCGGGTGGTCCATTCCTTGGCATCGATTTCGCTCAATTTGATATTTGGAGAATGCTTATCTCCCATAACCCTCCGATATCACTGATCTCACATCTATGGTCGCTCATTATCACAAAATGTTGCTAAAAAAATTCTATACGATATATGGGCAGACACCCCGCATTAACATCTCAATATCATTGATGTTTTTGGACCACAACTTCGACCCCCTTCTCTGCCGATAATAATATGGGGGAACAACTATGGTCGAAGACAAAAGTTGGAAAATAAATATTCGCGAAGAAAATGGCTCACGTTACTCAACCGTCCAGGGTACCTTTGATGACGGACAAAATTTTCTCTTGGTCGACAAAGACTGTGATGGTGTGAAAATTGATGACCAATTCTATCTTATGGGAGTGGTGGAAAATGCGTTTTGTCATCCTGAATTCGCCAAAGGCGAATG
>CAZHVX010000078.1:0-9579 GCA_964536295.1 uncultured Pseudomonadota bacterium | reverse complement strand
TTGAGCTAATATCGGATCCGTCGTTGAAATAATAATATTTAAGGTCGGATCTGGTCGTTAATATTTGATCCACGTATTTGTGATCCAGATAATGGCTTAGGATTGTGTGTCCGCCAACGCTGTCATTATAGGAGTTCCTGTCGATCTCGCTCCCTATGGCTGGGCTTTTGTCGTTAAAATCGTTCCAAGAGAAGTAATTGTCTACCCCAAATTCAAAATCCGTAGATGGAGTCAGTGCACCATCCTTCTTTATAGTAAAGGCGGTTAAATTGGTTGCAATTAGCTCTTTTGCCTCCAACGGATTTGTCGGGGCCAGTTGTGTTGTTTCGGATTCCGGCCCGGGGAGTTCGCGTCTTGCGAAAAACGAATCATTGGTGAAGTTTAGATGAAGATCCGGATTGAAATCATGGTTAAGTTTTGTCAATAGGCTTTCGGAAAAGAAAGAACTGTTTTCTCTCTTAAATGTTTGACCGCTGATCGTTGCCGATCCGGCAAGGTCGGTTCCGGAACTTTTAAATTTATAATTGCCCTCACTTGAAAAATGTGAATGAGATAAAACAATGGATGACTTGTCGAATTTTTCGCTCCATGATTCCATGGTTTTAAATGTGTAAAATGATCCCCCTGTTAGTTTGAAATTTAGGGCGCGTTTTTTCGAAGGTTTCTTTGTAACTATATTAACAACGCCGCCGATGGCATCACTTCCAAATTTGGCCGAGCCCCCGCCGCGGATAATCTCGATTCTATCAACGTTATCAAGGGGAATTGCACTAAAGTCAACTGAGCCCCCCGTTGGGGTGTTGATCCGGACACCGTCTATCAAAACCGTAACCTGCTCCGCGCTTGAGCCCCTTATCGAAAGGGTTGAGAGTTGTCCCAGTCCGCCATGTTCCCTGATATTCAAACCCGGGGTTTGTGATAAAAGTTCCGGTAATGTTTTGAATTGTTTTGAAAACTTTTCTGGCTTGATGATCGTTGCAAATGCAGAGGAATCGGCTTTGGATTGGTGCTCTGTTTCCGATGTTACGGTAATTTCTTCAAGGCGTATGTCATCCTGAGCGAATAAAATAAGCGAAGGATCCCGAGTGTGCACACTGGATTCTTCGCCAGGCTCAGAATGACAAAGCGCCGGTGTGCCGAATAAGCTAACTACAACAAAAAACCCCAAGCTCAACAAAGATTGGGGTTTATAGATGGATCTCATGATCCTCCCTTTAAATCCGCGAAGAGAGCGTTTAAAAAATCCTAAAATAGGTTTCCTGACTCATGAGCCACAGAAAACTTGCCTTGCCTTCCCATCCGCCCAGGGCGAACAGTGACTTAGTCGGCAACTTTTCCACTCATTTACAGTGGCGGGTCCGTGTGGGATTTGCACCCAACTTCCCTGAAATTAAGATCATATTAAATTGTGCGTGATAGCTATCAGATTGGTTTGTCTATGTAAACTGATTTAAAATGTCGCTTTTTTTGATAAGTCCTATAATCAATCATTACGTTAAGTTGGAAAGGGGCGCAAGGTGCCGTAAATTGGCGGTTAAAAGGAATCTGCTCAAATTTGTGCCCGAAAAAGCTAGTAATAATCAGCGATTAAAAGAATTTGCCCCTTTATGCGTATAAAGGGTATTGACAAATTTATTGATTTCCAATAGGTTACAGCGACTTTTTTCAATAAAGTACCTATCAAAAATCCAAAAGAAGGGTGGTGATTTTAATGCCAGGAGTAAGGATCAGAGACAACGAAACATATGAGCAGGCTCTTAGAAGATTTAAGAAGCAGTGTGAAAAGGCTGGCATATTAACAGAGCTTCGTAAGCGCGAGCATTACGAAAAACCATCTGAGACCAAGAAGAAAAAGAATGCCCAAATTAAAAGAAAACTTCTAAAAGAAAGACGTGCAAAAAAATAAGAAGGGACGGATTGTGTCTCTAATAGAAAAAATAAACACAGACTTAAAGAAAGCTTTAAAGTCAAGGGATGAGTTGACGCTTTCAGTTTTGAGGATGGCGAAGTCTGACATCAAGAACAAGGAAATCGATAAAAGAGATGAACTTGATGAAAATGAAGTGGTCGCTGTTTTGACTGGAATGCAAAAGAGAGCTCAGGAATCGTTGGTTCAATTTGAACAAGGTAATAGACAGGATCTTGCAGATAAAACCAAAAAAGAGATTGAGATTTTAAAAGCATATCTCCCTGAGCAATTATCAGAAGCGGAACTGGAAGGGCTCGTTTTAGAGGCGATTTCAGAGGTTGGGGCACAGTCACCGAAGGATATGGGGAATGTAATGAAGGCCCTAATGCCCAAAATGCAAGGACGTGCAGACGGCAAGCTTGTAAGCTCCATTGTTCAAAAAAAACTACAAACGGCGAAGTAAATATTTTTTACTGATAGTTTATGGATGATTGATTATCTCTCTCAACTATAAACTATCAACTATGGACTAAAAATGTACTCTCAATCTATTCTGGATGACATAAAGAACAGAGCATCAATTGTCGAGTTGGTTGGTGAGAGGGTGCAACTAAAAAAGGCCGGGAGAAATTTCAGAGGGCCGTGCCCCTTTCATTCAGAAACGAAACCTTCATTTATAGTTAGCGAAGAAAAACAAATTTATCATTGTTTCGGTTGCGGTGAGGGTGGAAATGTTTTTACGTTTCTTATGAAATTTGAAGGTTTAAATTTCATTGAGGCGGTTCAGTGTTTGGCCGATCGGGTTGGAATTACGCTACCAAAGCTCACTCAGGGGGGTAGAGGGGTCGATGAGGAATCGTTAAAGAAAAAAAAGACGGCTCTAAAGATTAATAAACTGGCGCTTGATTACTTTATTAATAATTTAAAAGACTCCCAAAAAGGCATTAGGGCGTCTAACTACTTGAAATCACGGGGTTTTGAGTCGGAATTTTTTACGCAACATTTTTTGGGTTACGCCGAAGATAGGTGGGACGGGTTAGTAAATGTACTGACCGCAAAAAATGTGCCGTTAATGCTGGCTTCGGAACTTGGTTTAATCAAATCACGTGAGAAGTCAAAAAGCGGATACTATGATTTTTTTAGAGATCGTTTGATGTTTCCAATTATTACTCCAAATGGAGATGTAGTTGGATTTAGTGGCCGCGCTTTATCTAAGGAAGAAGAAGAGCGTGCAAAATTTTTAAACTCAAACGATTCGCTGCTTTATAATAAAAGTATGTCCATCTATGGATTGGACTATGCCGTGGAGTGGATTAGAAAAAACGATGAAGTGATACTTGTTGAAGGTAATCTCGACCGATTGAGATTGGTACAATCTGAATTGGGAAATGTTGTAGCTCCACTTGGAACGGCGTTAACAAGTGGACATTTAAGATTGCTTAAACGATTCACTAAGAATTTTGTGTTGCTCTTTGATGGAGACAGCGCCGGAAGAAAGGCAGCCGCCAGAAGCCTGGATGTATTTTTGGAAGAAGAGCTGTTTCCAAAAATAGTCGTGCTGCCGGAAAAGCATGATCCAGACAGCTTTGTCCAGGCAAATGGCGTAGATGCTTTGCTTGGAATGATAAAAAATGCAGAGCCTCTTTTTGATTTTGTGATCAATGCGATTGCAAAAGCAAAGGGACAGGGTGCGAAAGGTTCGGTTGAGGCAGCAAAGGCCATTAAGCCGTATCTTTCTATTTTAAGGGATCCGGTTGCGTTTAGTTTGTATGTTAGAAAAGTTGCGGAGCGTTTAGGAACGGATGAGGCGTCGATAAGGATGTCTCTTAGGGGAAATGACAATCAGTTGATCAGAAAAAGTCGTCCTAAATCTGCTTTGACAAAGAGCGCAACTGAAAAAATGATGGTTAGCTTGATGTTGATTAAGCCACAGGCTATACCAAAATTTTTGGATGAATTAAAATTGGATAATTTTAAAGATGAGCGCTATAAGTCCATCGCAAAGCTGCTCATAGACGAGTACGAACAGACGGGGAGTGTGCATGTCTCAAGGCTTGTAGATAGCCTTGATGATTTATCGCTGAGAAAAGATATTTTGGCACTGTCATTAGAAGAAGATGAACTCAAAGACGAAATGATAGACCAGGTATTGCAGGATTGCTTGGAGAAGATGAAGGCCAGGACTCTGGAAGAAACGATGAAAAACCTGAATGACGAAATTATTGTGGCAGAGAAGAAAGGTGATGATGATACAGTCCTCAAATTGATTATAAGAAAAAAAGAGATCATGGATTTGATGAAAGAGAAAAACGACATAAACTAAAATAAAAGGGTAAGATTGTTATATCACCGCAGAGACGCTGAAGTTGTAAGAAGACGCTGAGAAAACTTCAGTGGTAAATTGGTGAGTTTTCTGTGTTTTTATTTATGTTCTGCGTTTCCGCGGTGAAATAAAATAAAGAGGAGAATATATGACAAAAGAAACCGCTCCAATTAAAGAAGTGAAGCAGCTGATTGAGATCGGAAAAGAAAAAGGCTTTTTGACCTTTGAAGAAGTCAACGAAGCGTTGCCTTCGGACTTTAATTCCGCTGATCAATTGGATGGTGTGCTTTCAATTTTTGATGATATGGACATTGAAGTGGTTGAGAATGAAGAAGAGGGGCTTCAGATTGAGCAGAAAAACAAGCCGCAAAAGGTCAGGGAAGAAAAAACCGGGAAAAGGGCGGTTTCTCCCCGTTTTGAGGCCGATAAAGGCAGGACGGGAGATCCCGTAAGGCTCTATCTTAGAAAGATGGGTTCGGTATCTCTTTTGACTCGTGAGGGTGAAGTTGAAATTGCGAAGAGGATCGAAGCTGGGCAAAACAATATGCTTACGGTCCTCCTTTCGTCACCTCTCGGCGTTCAAGAAGTTTTAAATTTGGGTGAAAAGATTGCAAAAAATAAAATCAGTGTCATGAGTGTTGTTAAGGAGATGATAGATGCCTTTGATTGTGAGACCGAGAAAACTATCGATGTAGAAGCAACAAGACAGAAGATTTTAAAGCTCATGGCCAAGGTTCGTTCGATAGCAAAATCCAACAAGAAGTATATCAGCAAGATGAACAACTCGCATTTGACGGAAAAAACCAAGAAAAATGCCCAGGGAAAGCATCAAGAGAATGTGAATAAGATGCTTGTGTGCCTTGGAGAGATGTCGCTTAACAAATTAACTATAGATGATATCGCGGAAAAGCTTTATAACGTTATTTCATCGATGAATAAGAACCGGAGGGCAACCAGGGAAATCAGAAAAGAGCTAAAGTTGAAAGATGATGTCGACGTAGGCCCCCTTGTTCGTAGATTTAAAAAGAATGCATATCAGCAGCGAAAGATTATGGATGAGTCTGGATTGAACAAGGAAGAAATCCTTGAGCTTTGTGAAAAATATAAACAGATTGATAAAAGCATAAAGGACCTTGAGGTTGAGGCTGGTCAGGATGTTGATAGCTTGAGAAGTGTTTATAATGATTTTAAGAAGGCAGAATTCTTTACTGAAAGGGCAAAGAGCGAGCTTATTGAGGCCAACTTAAGATTGGTTGTTTCTATTGCAAAGAAATACACAAACAGGGGGTTGCAGTTCTTGGATCTTATCCAGGAGGGAAATATTGGCCTGATGAAGGCGGTTGATAAATTTGAATACAGACGTGGCTACAAGTTCAGCACTTATGCTACCTGGTGGATAAGGCAGGCTATAACCCGCGCCATTGCTGACCAAGCCAGGACCATACGTATTCCGGTTCATATGATTGAAACAATTAACAAGTTGGTGAGGACCTCCAGATATCTGGTTCAGGAATTGGGGCGCGAACCTCTTCCAGAAGAGATTGCCGAAAAGATGGAGCTTCCATTAGAGAAGGTCAGAAAGGTTTTAAAGATTGCAAAGGAACCAATTTCATTGGAGACGCCGATTGGTGAAGAGGAAGATTCTCATCTTGGAGATTTTATTGAGGACACTTCAATCGCTACGCCATCAGAGGCAGTTGTCGATTTTAGTTTGTCTGAACAAACGCAAGACGTTCTTGCAACACTTACGCCGCGTGAGGAAAAGGTTTTGAGAATGCGTTTTGGTATAGGCGAAAAATCGGATCACACGCTCGAAGAGGTCGGCCGTGACTTCTCAGTTACCCGTGAGCGTATTCGTCAGATCGAGGCCAAGGCGTTAAAAAAGTTAAGGCATCCATCGCGTTCAAAGAAGCTGAAGCCTTATGTGGATTGGGATGCCAAACCTATTGAAGAATAATAAAACGGGGGGTTTTATTATGCGTAAAAAATGGTTGACCGTTGTGGTAATTGCCAGCATTCTTGGGATCATTGTTGCTTCAATAACTACAGCACAGCATATTAGGCTTTTAAAGGAAGGCCTTGTCGAAGACAGCTATTGTTCCATTACAGAATATGTAAATTGTGATGTTGTTAATACGTCAAGTTATTCGGAATTCTTAAGAATCCCTATTGCATGGTGGGGAGTCCTTTTCTATCTTTCATTTTTTCTTTTTTCATTATTCGTGAAATTTTCCAAAAAAGACAACCGGGCAACTATTGCACTTTGCTGGTTTATGAGTATTGGGAGCATTTTTTACAGCATTTTTCTTGCCTATATAGCCTTCTTTGTTTTAGAGGTGTTTTGCATTGAATGTATGGCGATGTATTTTGTGAATATCGTCCTTTTTGTTTCTTTGTACCTAATGTTGAATATAAAATTGAAAGACATTATAAGTTTTGTGAAAAATTACATCAAGGCGGCTTTAAGAATAAAATCCAACGAACTGGGTTTTTCTTCCAAGATATTTGCACATGTGCTGGTGTTGGCCGTTGTTTTTATCCCCGGATATCTCATAATGTACGATGTACAGGCGAAGGCGCTTCCGGGGCGCTTTGATATGGATGTAGATGATAATATCGAGAACCACTTCGTTCAGTCTTTGCATGATATTGAACCCGATTTGAATAGGTTGAGTTGGGGGAGCCCAGAGGCAAAGGTTGAGATTATTGAAATTAGTGATTTTGGATGTCCATTTTGTAAGCTCGCGGCATTTAATGTCAAACCAAGGCTCTATGAGTTCAAGGACGAAGTCAGATATTATTTCATGCATTATCCATTGAGTAGCCAGTGCAATCCCTACGTGAAACGAGACATTCATCCGCAATCATGTTTGGCTGCAAGGGCCACGATTTGTGCTGAAGAACAGGGCGAATTCCAAAGTATCCATGATTGGTTATTTAAAAACCAGGATGATATAACTGAAAAAAATCTCACCCAACAGGCTGCAGTTGTAAAAATGAATAAAGATATATTCAAAGAGTGTCTTTATTCGCAGTCCACATCGGATATCTTAAAAACCGATATAGAGAAGGCAAATCATATCCATATCGAGGGTGTGCCCGCAATCTTTGTAAACAAACGACCCTTGGGCCACTGGCGCCATATTGATATATTACATGGTGTTGTAAAAGAAGAGATAAAACGCTCCTCCAAGCAAAATTAAGACGTGTGCTTTCTTTGGACCTTTTCGTAGTAATCAATTATCTTACGGACATATTTTCTTTTTTCTCTGTAATTTCCAGGAAAAAAACTTCTCTTGAATCCATAAATGATTGTACTCTTAAGTCTTTGCGCAGAAATATCAAATGTATTTACAGCGACATCTATCTCATTTGTCACGCTGGTATTTGAAACCAGGCGATTGTCTGTACAGAATGTAACGGAGAGTCTGGCATTCTGCATTAGTGGAAGGGTGTGGTTTTTCAATTTCTTTAATTTCGGACTTGTTTGCAGATTGCTTGTTAAACAAACCTCAAAGGTTATTCTTCGGTCTGCGATGTATTGAACCAGATCTTGAACGTATCTTCTCCTTTTTTCCTTGTCCTTGGTTTCAATCATTTCTTCATTAAAAAGATATGTTCCATGCCCGATACGATCTGCATAGAGCTCAGTTATTGCTTGAAAGATGCTTGGTGGTCCATATGCCTCTCCGGCATGAACGGTTTTCTTTAAAAAATGTCTGTGTGCGTAATGAAATGCGCGCCAATAGTCACCTGCAGGAAAGCCTTTTTCCGCGCCAGCCAGATCGATTCCAACGATAGGCAGCCCCCCTTGATCTCTCAGTTCAACCAACATCCTTGCAAGCTCCAGGGCGCCCATGGCGTAAAGTTCTTCCTTTGGTGCGTGGGCATGGACCTTGTGAAGATTTTTATAGTAGCTGGAAAATTCTTCATCAAAAAATCTTAGGGCACATCCGATAATGCCGTATTCAAAGCTCGGCTTTTCGCCGCTTACTACATCAGGGGTTGCATTGATCTCTTTTTTTGCCCTCTCTAATCCACGATAAACGCTTTTAACTGTTTCTTCGGATGACATGGATGGATTTGCAAGGCGCTGTGGTGCGTATCTTGGTTCAATGTAGAAAACGTTTTCATTAAAATTATCCCAGGCAAATTCGTATGAAACTCTTTCCAGCGATTCAGGGTCGTCCATAACGGCACATGTATAAAAGAAGCCCTTCAAATATTCAATGAGGCTTTCATAGGAATCCTTAAAAACGAGCTTTTTTAGACCTTCTTCCGTATAGGATGGTAGTGTAATCTTCTTTTTTTGGGCCAGTTCAATTAATGTTGGAAGCCGGAGCGATCCATCTATGTGTACATGCAGATCGCTTTTTGGCAACTCGGCTATCAACTCTCTTGTAATTTTTCCCATTTAACACCCCTTTATATACTTGAAACAGGATGAACGCAGATAGACGCTGATCTTCTAAAAAACTAATAAAATCAGTGTTAATCCGCGTTTATCCTGTTTCAAAAAACAATATTCGGAGAAGCTACATTATATTGGATGAATTATCAACATTAATAAAAAAGCCCCCATCTTGCGATGAGGGCTTTAAATTCTTTAAGAAATTTTCCGTTTCAACTGTTCCTCTTATTGCTTCATCTTATCAAGGTTCGGTATGGCCACTCGACTTCTTTATGACCTTCTGTTTTATCACTTCCATTAAGACTTCCGGCCTTTTTTTCAGCTTCAATAATTGCTCTAATTTTTCCCACAGTGTCAACAGTAATTTTTTTATTATGAAGGTCCGCATTTATATCTTCAAACATTTTTCTTGCATCAGCGGGGTTTAAGGGGTCACGTCTGCGCATCATTATTATTTCTGCACCAATTTCATTCCTTTTCCATGCGCCTTCATTTGCGAATAATTTAGAAGATATGTCAAAGGTTTTGAATTCTTCTTTATTAAGGTGTGTCTTTCTCATTGCAGACAATGTTTTTGATGTGCCGGCACCCATCTGGCGGAAACGATCTAAGCCGGCAATCTTTGTTGGCGTCACATTATTTACAGGTTGACGGGATTGCGGATTAACAATTACGTCTAGCATTTCCATTGCCAGATCCGCACGAATATCTTCCTCAGTTGCACCAGATTCTGGAACATAATCCAAAACCCTTGCGGCAAATAATGAAGCCTGCAGATCATCAATGTGATGAAGATCGGCTAACTCATCTTGGAATTGAGTTGCTGCAACATTGCCTGCGTAGCTGTTTGGCGCTTCTTTTCCGATACATTCAAATCTTGTTACGATATCCTCAAAACTATTGATATCATTTCCGCATTGAGTAACTGACATAAAT
>CAZHVX010000077.1:0-9776 GCA_964536295.1 uncultured Pseudomonadota bacterium | reverse complement strand
TGGTCGCGGTCACGCGACTCTACGCGGCGGGGCTTTACGCCCTTAATCCCCTCCCCTCACAGGCTGTGTCATAATACTTTTTTGATGTCATCCCCGCGAAAGCGGGGATCCAGAACTTATTGAAATTACTGGATCCCCGCTTTCGCGGGGATGACAAAAAAGTGAAAAACCCCTATTGTGACACAGTCTCTCAAGGGAGGGGTAGGCTAATATATATATTTATCCTAGTACCTCGACTCATTTATTTTGACGAGTTAATTCGCTCGGTACTAGTGCTGAGTGAACAAATTTTCAAAAATCTACCAGTCAAAATTTGTGAATCGAAGCACTAGGCTGTTTTCGCCTTATCTTCGTATACAATAATTGGTTTCTTCTTTTTCAATACAACGTCTTTGTTAACAACCACTTCCCTAACATTCTTAACAGATGGGATATCATACATAACATCAAGCATGATTCCTTCCATTATTGATCTTAGGCCCCGGGCACCCGCTTTTTTTCTGATCGATTCCTTCGCAATCGCCTTCAAGGCATCTTCGTGGATAATAAGGTCAACATTCTCCATCTCAAACAAACGCATATATTGTTTAAGTAATGCGTTTTTTGGCTTCGTAAGAATCTCTACTAGCGCCTTTTCATCCAAATCACCCAGGGTCGCAACAACGGGCAACCTTCCAATAAATTCTGGGATCAAACCAAACTTCAGGAGGTCTTCAGCCTCAACTGTCTGTAGAAGTTCGTCGATTTTTCTATTTTTTCTACTCTGGATATCCGCACCAAAACCAACTTTTTTTTCACCGATGCGTCTTTGCACAATATCATCCAATCCAACAAACGCACCACCGCATATGAAGAGAATATTGGTTGTATCAACCGGAATGAATTCCTGTTGCGGATGTTTCCTTCCACCCTTCGGCGGAACACTGGCAATTGTTCCTTCGATAATTTTTAGCAACGCCTGCTGGACGCCCTCCCCCGAAACATCGCGCGTAATGGATGGGTTGTCACTTTTGCGTGAAATTTTATCTATCTCATCGATATAAACAATACCACGCTCCGCCTTGACACGGTCAAAATCAGCGGCCTGAAGTAAACTTAAAATTACGTTCTCGACATCCTCTCCAACATAGCCGGCTTCCGTCAACGTAGTTGCATCAACTATCGTAAATGGAACATTAAGGATCTTTGCCAAAACACGCGCCAAAAGTGTTTTGCCGGTACCTGTTGGACCAATCATTAAAATATTACTTTTTTCTAATTCAACATCATCCTTAGTCGAACGATTATCAATTCTTTTATAATGATTATAAACCGCAACAGATAGTATCTTTTTTGCACGCTCCTGGCCGACAACATAAGCATCCAGCAATTCTTTGATCTCTACAGGAAGTGGAATCCGTCCAGGATCAGAATACTTAGATGTTCGGAGACTTTCCTCGGCAATGATGTCATTACAAAGCTCTATACACTCATCGCAGATGTAAACCGTCGGCCCTGCAATCAACTTGCGAACCTCTTTCTGTGACTTTCCACAAAAAGAACAACAAAGACTACTTATATCATCACGGTAATGTTTTTCGTCCATACATCCCCTCGGTTTTATTTTTTATTCTTCTTTGTATTACTTTGCAAGACAACCTCATCAACGATCCCATATTTAACAGCTTCTTCACCAGTCATATAGAAATCTCTATCTGTGTCAGACTGAATCTTTTCCAGGGACTGACCCGTGTGATCAACGAGGATAATGTTCAGTTCTTCCCTCAAACGAAGTATTTCCTTTGATTGAATTGCGATATCAGCAGCTTGTCCCTGAAAACCGCCTATGGGCTGGTGAATCAATATCCTTGAGTGCGGGAGCGCAAAGCGCTTTCCCTTCTTGCCAGCGGCCAACAATACAGCGCCCATTGATGAGGCCTGCCCCATACAATATGTAGAGATGTCGCATCTTATGTATTGCATGGTATCATAGATACCCAACCCGGCACTAACCGAACCGCCGGGTGAATTAATATACATTGATATATCTTTATCTGGATCCTCTGATTCCAGGAAAAGCAATTGGGCAACTACTATATTTGCAACATCATCATCAATGGTTCCACCCAGGAAAAGGATCCTATCCTTCAACAATCTGGAGTAGATATCATAGGCTCGCTCACCGCGGTGCGTTTGCTCAACGACCATTGGAATGAGGTTGGATCTAAATTCCCCTGTTGTTATCTCTTTTGACATTTTACTTCCCCTATCGATTTGAGAAGTACGAAGTAGGAGGTACGAAATATGATTTTGAACTTCATACTTCATACTTCATACTTCAGACTTCATACTTCATTTCTTGGCATCCTTTGCCTTCTTGGGCTTGACCTCTTTGATCTTTGATTTCGACAACAATAAATCCAGGGCCTTTTCATTTCTCATCTGATATTCCAAACCTGGATAAAGCCTATTATCTTCAAAGTGCTTTTTAACCTTTGCAAGAGGCTGCCTGGCTCCCGCAGCTATGTTTTTTATACGTTCTTCCAGCTCTTCCGCTGTAACGGTAATATTTTCAACCTCGCAAACTTTTTCCAAAACCAAATTACCCTTCACCCTAAGTTCTGCATCGGGCTTCATGGTTTCAATAAACTTTTCAACATCAACTTTGGCGTCTTCCAAGGTTTTTCCCTGAGCCTTCAAATCTCTTTTAAGATTATCCAAGGATACATTAACTTCAGACATCACCATGCCAAGTGGTACTTCAAAATCATTTTTTTCGGCCAAATATTCGATAATCTGTCGATACATTTTTTGTTTCTCGTTATTCTCCTTATATTCAACAATCCTTTCCTTAATAGTTTTTTTGAGGTCATCTAAACCCTTAAAGGGACCGGCATCCTTTGCAAAATCATCATTTATCTCCGGAACAATTTTTTTCTTTATCTCTTTAACGGTAATATCAAATTCTCCTTTTTTACCAGAGAGGCCCTTATTGAAATAATCTTTTGGATAATTAAACAAAATCTTTTTATTGTCGTTAACCTTCATTCCCGCAAGTTGTTTTTCGATAACATCAAGCATGTTTCCACTACCCACATCAACGATGAAGTTCTTGGCCTCAGACCCCTCAAATTTAGCGCCATCCGCTGTTCCAATAAAATCAATACTTATAACTTTTTCATTATCAACAACGGCATCGTCACTAACAGGTTCCAACCTTGTTAAAGACGTTTGCAATTGCTTAATATGGCTTTCAACTTCCTTAGCATCTGCGGTAACCTTTTCTTTTTCCAATCTTGCGCCATCATACTTCACCTTTTCAAGTTCTGGCTTAACCTCAAACGTCAGATCATATGTAAATGACTTATTTGGGTCATACTTTCCAATTTTAATGTCGGGTTGCGAAACAGGATTTAAGTTTTCCTTATCAAGAACTTCGAGTGTATATTTATTAACAATTTCTTCTACCGCATCCTGATTTGCAATTTCACCAAATTGTTTTTCCAATACATCCTTTGGAACCTTGCCCTTTCTAAAACCTTTTAGATTGGCCTTCTTTTGTATTTTGGCGTAAACCTTTTTCACTATCTCCTGTACTTCTTGAGCCGACACATCAACCTTAATCTTTTTCTTTATCGGGCTTGCTTGTTCAACTATTGCCTTCATGTTTTATCCTTTCTATTCTTATAAATCTGAAACATGATGAACGCCGATTAACGCTGATAAATAAAAAGTTTCTTTCAGACCAAGAAAATATCAGTGTTTATCCTGTTTCAACTAGTGTGGGCGAGGCGGGAAACCCTCTTTTCTAAAAACCGACACATTGTATGGTGCTGCGGGAGGGAGTCGAACCCTCAAGTCTTTCGACATACGGTCCTAAGCCGTACGCGTATGCCAGTTCCGCCACCGCAGCATAAAAAAATGTGCTAATTCAAACCGCGTCTGCCCCCGCCTACGCCATCCACCTTTGCCACCCCACTTCGCTTCAGCCAGAGGCTGATCCGCCTTTGGCGGAAAAACTATGGCGAGGCAAGAGGCTATGGTGGACAAGAAGCTTCGGCGGGTTATGAATCTCTAAGATTTGCGTATTTCCTATAATCCGCAAATCTAAGAGCTTCTTAAAGTTCCGCCACCCGCCAAAACATAAACAATATCAATATGTTAGCTATCTATGCTTGTTTTTTCAAAAAAGATCCTCAAAAAAAAAGGCAAAAACCATCAAAAAATCACGTTTTTTGCGTTTTTTTCAAAAAACCATTTTAATAAATTAACTTTTTTGGATTTCTTTGGCAAGAAAAAAGGAAAGATTATGCAAATTTGCCCTCTTTCAATATTACCTTGCCATCGATCTCTAGGGTTGGATTGATCATAACGCAGTCTATATGCACTCCAACTGTAAAATTTCCCCCCATACTCGCATTATTTCCCAATGCAATATGAACGGTTCCACCTACCTTTTCATCCTCAAGTATAGAGCCACAAAGTTTTGCACTATAATTCGTCCCAACGCCAAGTTCGGCGATATTTAAGCCATCCCTACCATGTGGTTCAAGGATCTTTTTAAATTTTACGGCGTTCTCTCCCCCATCGATACTAACTGCGAACCCATCCTCAATCTTTATCTTCACGTAATCATCATGCATCAGGCCAACCTGACTGATTGTTCCATCAACAACCACAACGCCATTAGTTTTTCCCTCCTCGGGCATAAGAAACGCTTCACCAGACAAGAGGTTTGCACCCTTACCACCTATCTTAATAACACCAGTTGAAGAAATTGCTTCAATTCCATCAATTGGAATAGTTAAGTCTGTTCCATTTGGAGTTGTTAATCTAGCCAACTTACCCTTAGTAAGAATCTCCGTAATTCGATCCGTTTCAGAAACCAGACTATCTTTGTCACATGATAAACACCTCTCTAATGATTCCGGAACAACATTTGGCAATGTCCCAACGCGCGTTCCGGCCTTATTGGCATCATGCCTGGCCTGGGTATGCGTCATGCTCATCTTTGTAACCCCAACAACAACATCGGCTGCTTTCATAGCCTCTGCAACAACCTTTGGCAGCGGCGCCCCATCATTTAATCGAGTTTTCATCTCGATTAGCATCACCTCATCCGTTAATTCTTCAGCCGCTTCTTTGAATTTGTATCCCAACTCTCTGCAATCCTCATCGATAACAATAAGCGCAGCTTCACCACTTTTTAGTTCCATAAAATTTTTGAGACCATTAAGGATTGCTTCTTCTAATTTGCCCATCGCTCCTCCAGATTATTATAACACCGCAGAATCGCTGAATTATATGAACACGCTGAAAATTGTTATAACATATTCATACTTTCTACGCACTCACAAATCTTCTGCGCTTCAGCGGTGATTATAATTGAAATTTAAAATGTATACCAACCGTTTTTCATTATCGTAGTTTTCTTGCCCGCTTTATCTATTACATCCAACCTTGCCACAGTAATATCACTTTTTCTGGAATAGATGATATCGGTATGCACCGCCTCTGATGGAACAATGAAATCTTTTTCCCCTATCACACCACCCTGATGGTCGCTAATACCATACGCCCAGTGAAATCCAGCTTTTTCATCCTCTATGATATAACCTGAATCCCCCCTGGCCATATCATTACAACCAAAACCAAGCTCACCAATGTTGCATCTACCGTCCTTAACTGCAAAATAGTCCCTCATTTTCCCAGCTTCGTTACCGTCTCCTAAAACTTCAACTATTCTATTTTGCTCGACTTTATACACAACAATTTCATTATTCATTTTAACGGGAAGATCACCACTCGTCCTGCTTGGATCGTTATTTTTTTCACCTTCGTATGGAGCAATATAAGCCTCTCCGCTAGGTAAATTTTGCACGCACTCGTCACCGACACCCCAAGCCTCCTGCGATAAAACGGCACAATCAAACTCCGCTTTTCTATATCTGATATCAAAATAACATTTATGCCCCGTAGTAAATGCAACCTCTACACCATCAGAACACGTAATGTAGTCTTTAATTTTAAAACAAAGCTCCTTCACTTTTGAATAATCCGCAGCCATTCCATATTCTTCCATATCTTTTGTAACACCAGGCATACTTGCAGCACGGAATTTACTATTAATTAAACCTATTTTTACTAATGGAACCGTAATCGAAAATTCGCTCATAGCTACAACACATGTACATTTATTAAGTGTATCTGTAAGGCTGATTTCATTATCTCCAAGCCATCCATTATCAGGCAAAGGCGAGCCCCCTACCCCCGTTGCATTGTGTTTGATTAGAGGCATAATCTTAAAACCAATCTTTACAGACAGTCTTTCAAAACCACCCAACCACTCATTGGCCATGGCACGTCTATCCTTCCAATCATTATTATCTTTAATACTACCATGTGGCACATCCACCATAACAGCTACAACATCGTTAGGCTGTGGATCGAAAACATCTTTTATGAATTTATTTAAATCAAATTTTGGCATTCAAATCCCCCTCGACGTCCTATAAAAGTTTGCGATAAAAACGGCACTATATTTATGTAAGATTGCTATATTGTCAATTATATTAATGTTATGCAAATATGCGAGTAACACTTGCCAATTGGGCTTTTTTTGGTAGAATGCGCGCCATTATGGCAAAAAATAAAAAGAGGGTTCTTATTATGGGAGCCGCCGGGCGCGACTTCCACAATTTTAACGTCTATTTTCGCGACAACAAGGAGTGTGAGGTTGTGTGTTTTACTGCAACCCAGATTCCAAATATTGAGGGCAGAAAATACCCAAAAGAGCTTTCGGGAAAATTATATCCCAAAGGAATTATGATCTTTCCGGAAGAGCACCTGGCTAAATTAATCAAGAACAGAAAAATCGACGAAGTTATCTTTTCGTATAGTGATGTTTCTTATAAACATGTCATGCAAAAAGCTTCGGTTGTCATGAGTGCTGGCGCAAAGTTTATATTTTTGCCACCGGAAGATACAATGGTAAAATCAAAAAAACCGATGATAGCGGTGTGTGCAACGCGCACTGGTTGTGGAAAAAGCCAGACAACACGAAAAATCGCAAGGATATTGAAGGATAAGTATGGGTTAAGGGTTGTTGTAATCAGACATCCGATGCCATATGGCGATCTTAAAAAACAAATCGTTCAGAGATTTGCAACAAAGAAGGATCTGGAGCTTCATAACTGCACAATCGAGGAACGAGAAGAATATGAACACCTTATAGAGTACGGCATTACTGTATATGCCGGCATCGACTATGAATTAATTTTAAGACAGGCAGAAAAGGAAGCAGATGTAATCCTCTGGGATGGTGGCAACAACGACACGCCTTTTTATAAACCAGACGTTTGGATTACAGTTGCGGATCCGCTACGCGTAGGACATGAAAGGGAATATTATCCGGGCGAATTGAATTTTATCAAGGCCGATACAATCGTGATAAATAAATACAAACAGGCAACGAAAGAACAATTAGTTACTTTATTGGAAAACATTAAAATTTGCAATCCGACCGCCCTGGTGATCAGAGGAGCATCCATAATAAAAGTCGACAATCCGGCGGATATTAAGAACAAAAAGGTGGTTATCATTGAAGATGGACCAACCCTCACACATGGCAATATGACCTTTGGGGCAGGAACTGTTGCGGCCCGGCAATATGGTGCAAGGGTTGTGGATCCCCGCAAATATGCTATCGGATCGATAGCTAGAACCTATGTAAAATATCCGCAACTTGAAAAACTCATCCCGGCACTAGGATATTATCCAAAACAATTAAGGGAACTGGAACAAACCGTTAATGCGGTTCCCGCTGATATAGTTCTGGTAGCAAGCCCAACCGATTTAACTTCCGTTATTGATGTGAACAAGCCAATGGTTAGAGTAAGTTATTCGCTGGAAGAAATCGGCAAACCAAACCTTATTACAGTTATTGAAAAACTTTTGAAGAAGAAAAAACTGATCTAGTTTTATCTTGTGATAAAAATAATATCGAAAACACGACCATTGCGAAACTCAACGACTTTGTCTGGATAGCGATAGAGCTCTTTGTCCTTTAAAACCGCTTTTTGAGGAGCCGCCCCGAGAACATTTTCAACTTCTTTTTTAGTCATACCAACCCTTAAAGTCACAGCGCCATCGTCTTCTTTGGTTTTCCAAATACCTGGCACCTTATTATCGGGGGGCAAGTCCGTTAAATCACTATCGGATTCATATCTTGGTGTATATTTTTGGACATCTCCCACCCTAAACCTTCTTGCATATTCTTCGGCCTCTTTTTTCGTATTAAAAGGCTCGACCCACTCATTCAACTTTTTCAATATGGTTTTGGAATCTGCATTTGAAATTACGTTCTTTGGAAACTGAAAACCAAGCATCGCTGTAACCCTGGAATACTTCTTTTCCTTTGCAACAGAAGGTTTATATATCTGTGGAGTAATTAATTTTAGGTATACAAATTTTGAAGCATATTCAACATACGACACAGCCAAAACATCACCAGCTTTAAGGTAGGCAAACACCGAGCCGCTTCTGGTTTTAACCTTGTCATCCTTAATCCGAACAGGCCTATAATCATAGTCTGACCAAGTAATATACCAGCTTGCCTTCTCCGCTGGAATTCCGCCTTGCTTTAATACAACATAGGTGTTGATCTTAGACAAGTCCAGTTCCTCATATGCACTATCCAACCCCCTATGTGGAGTTGCAGGTCGATACATACTTTCAATATCTTTTTTTAGATTTTCGGGGATATCAAAAAAAGCGTGTGCACTGATCGAAAACAACATCAACGCAAATATAACAATAAGACGTTTCATATTTCCCTCTCTTAAATCCAAAGCTCCAAATCCAAAATCCTAAAACTTAAATCCAAAACACCTTTTTTTTGGATCTTGGATTTATGATTTTGGATTTACATTCAGGAAATCAAGCCAATTGCCCTGGCCATCTGATCGAACACAAATTGCATGAACTTTTTTTTATCAGATTCCTGCATATAACGAATTACAACCCCTGTTTCAAAACTTGTACCCGAAACCTTTGACTGCCAAGCGACCTCACCAGTTGCAGCAATTACGTTTGAATCATCGGCTCCAAGAAATATTTCCAAATCCAGAGTAGCGCCAGATTGTAACTTTGTTGGGGTCATCAACCTTAGGCCACTTGCCGAAATGTCGCTACTCATTGCATCAGCAGCTTCAGACAATTCACCACCATCACTGACAGCCCGATATGTAACCGTCAAAGCCATATCCAGCCTTGCATACTTTCTTCTTTCATACCCTTGTACCATGAACCAGGTTTTAATAGATTATTGACGATAAGGCAATATGTTTATGAGAGGTTACTATTCCATGTCCCAGAAAAGCCTGAACTGCCTTTTCCAGGATTTAAGACACGAAACACATATATTTAGAGGATTTGCGAAAGTATATCGTCGGGGATAGGCTTTGGTATAATCATTTTTACGCCAAGCTCCGAGGCCTTTTTCTGAATTTCATCATCCTGGTAATAAGCCGTACAAAGATAAAGAGTATTGAGACCTTTTTCCTTGAGATATGTCAATACGTCAATACCACTCATCTCGGAACCCATAAATTCATAGTCAACAATGGCCAAGTCCAGATCTTTGATATTGAGATCGGATGCCAACAACTTTTCAGGGGATGAAAATTGAATCGGTTTATTCTTCAAAACATCCTTCAACATCAAATTCCAATAAACCAACAATCCCTCATCGTCATCCATAACCAAAACTTTCTTATCAGATGATTTTTTATTTGTTT
>CAZHVX010000076.1:0-9805 GCA_964536295.1 uncultured Pseudomonadota bacterium | reverse complement strand
CGGACTCAGAATGACACGATAGTCAACAAAATGTATTTTCCACCACTCCCATAATATTCGTTCAAGGCGAGAATGACATACAATACAATGGGTCATGCCGATTCTCCAAGCTACTCTTCCTTCGACATTGTCCATTCTATTGTATGTTATTTCCGTTCCGATTTATCGGGAGGAATCCAGGTTGAGGACACTGTCTGGATCCCTGCCGGAGTTTATCCTCGCGCAGGCGGGGACAGGGATGACGATAAGTTTTAGTGTGCGCGGACGATGTCTTTTACCTTCATAAGGCGGGTTATATTAGAGCGTTCCATTTCATTTAAGCGATTGGTTATAAATCGGACGGTTTCATTTAATGCGGGGATCAGGTTGTATTCAAGGGCGTTAACCCTTCGCCTGGTTGTTTCAAGTTCGGCTGCCATTACCTTGATTTTATTTTCCAGGGAAACCATCTTCAAAAGATCGGGCATTATCTTTGATAATAGATCAATTGAATAATCCAGATCCGATACCGTTGAAAAGAAACCGTGTGAGATCATCTTGTCAGCGTGAAGGGATGGAAGCTCCGGATCTTTTTGGGTCAACTCTGGCATGGTAAAGCTTGGGATCCTAAGGTTCATTATGTTTTCGTATGATATCTCTAAAGCTCCCTTTATCTTTGGAAAGTCCAGTGCGCGCGCGATATCTTCCCTTGACGAATCCATCCTTGCGGATAAAAATGCTCTGTAGACCTTGATAAGTTCGGCTTCGACCCTGCGACGCAGGGTTACCGCGTCCTTGGTAAGATCCATGAACCTGTGCATCAGGTCTTCCTGTTTATCCTTTAAAAGCTTGTGACCGCGCGTAGCAAAGCTTAGGCGCTTTTTCAGGCGCATCAACTGCATTCTATTTGGATTCACTCTCAACTTCATATTTTTAGTCACCGCAGAGACGCTGAAAATATCAGAAGACGCTGAAAATATATTTCTGCGTTTTCATCATCATTCTGTGTTTCAGCGGTGAAATTATTTCATATACTTTTCGATCTCTTTATCTTTTAAGCGCTTTAATTCGGACCTTGGAAGGTGTTTCAAAAGTTCCCATCCAAGGGTTAATGTATCATTAATAGTTCTATTATTATCGATTCCCTGACGCACAAATTTGTCGTCAAAATGTTCCGCAAATTTTAAAAATGCCTTATCACTATCAGATAGGGCGGACTCTCCCAAGATGACCTTTAATTCCTCCATTTCCTTTCCCCTCGCGTAGGATGCAAAGAGCTGACTGGACAGGTTTGCGTGGTCATCGCGCGTTTTGCCTTCACCAATACCCTTATCGCGAAGACGTGAGAGGGAGGGCAAGACGTTGATTGGTGGATAGATCCCCTTTCGCTGCAGTGAGCGATCCAGGATGATCTGCCCCTCTGTGATGTAGCCGGAGAGATCCGGGATCGGGTGGGTTTTATCATCCTCTGGCATCGATAAAACGGGGATCTGCGTGATAGAACCTTTTTTCCCGCGGATGCGCCCTGCCCTCTCATAAATTGTTGCAAGATCGGTATAAAGATATCCGGGATATCCACGGCGCCCCGGCACCTCTTTTCTTGCGGCCGATATTTCGCGAAGCGCCTCGCAGTAGTTTGTGATATCGGTCAAGATAACCAAAACGTGCATATCTTTTTCAAAGGCGAGATACTCAGCCGTTGTTAATGCAAGCCTGGGTGTTGAAATTCTTTCGATCGCAGGATCGCTTGCAAGGTTGATGAACATAACCGCCCGGTCGATTGCTCCGGTGCGTTTGAAATCGTTCATGAAGTAGTTTGCTTCCTCGAAGGTGATCCCCATTGCGCCGAAGACGACGGCAAAATTTTCATCCTTACCAAGGACCGTTGCCTGTCGTGCGATCTGTGCAACGAGTTCTGGATGTGGCAACCCGAATCCGGAAAAGATTGGCAGCTTTTGTCCGCGAACAAGGGTGTTCAATCCATCAATGGCGGATATTCCGGTTTGGATGAATTCCGAGGGGTAGTCTCTGGCGTAAGGATTGATTGGCATCCCCGATACGCTGAGTTTTTTCTCTGCAATGATCTTGGGCCCGCCATCAATTGGCTGCCCCATACCACTAAAGATACGTCCAAGCATGTCGGTGGAGAGGCCGATTTCAAGGCTCTTGCCCAGGAAGCGAACGCGACTTTTACTAACGTCAACGCCACTTGAACCCTCAAAAAGTTGTACAAGGGCCGTGTCCTCGGAGACCTCTAAAACCTTTCCCCTGCGCACTTCACCACTTGGCATCTCAAGCTCGACCAGTTCCTCGGATTTTACGTTTTCAACCTCGCCGACCAGGATAAGTGGCCCGACGATTTCCTTGATTGTTAGATATTCTTTTAACATTAGATTTTCCTTTATCATTATATATACATAACCGATGACGCCAATTGTGTGTCATCCTGAACGAAGTGAAGCCCGCCTGCCGGCGAGGCAGGGATCCAGAGGCTTACCCTGGATTCTTCGGTCACTTCGTTCCCTCAGAATGACCAGCCTTAGCAAACTGCTCCTCAATTTTTGTTTCAAGTGTGTTAAATTTTTCTAATTCATCTTCAGGTATAAATTTACTTCGTCCGACCTCTTCTCTAACCGGAAGATTGAGGATGTCGTTTAGCAAACTTCCTTTTTCTAGTGCCGCTATGGCCTTGTCATTGAATGCCAATATTAGTTTTAACATCAAATATTGTTTGTTAAATGATGTGTATGTATCGATCTCATCAAAAGCGCTTTGATGCAGAAAATCTTCGCGGATCGACTTGGCTGTTTCCAGGATGAGGCGATCGCCCGCAGAAAGCGAATCTACGCCAACTAGACGGGCTATCTCTTTCAGCTCTGACTCGCGCTGAAGGATTATCATCGCGCCCTGCTTTATATTTGGCCACTCCTCTGCGATATTAGTAACGAAATAATCCTCGAGGTTATCATGATAGAGGGAATAACTTGTTAACCAGTTAATGGCTGGAAAATGTCGCTCGTATGCAAGCCAATCCTCCAAGCTCCAAAAAACCTTCACCACCTTCAATGTGCTTTGAACAACTGGGTCAGAGAGATCTCCCCCTGGAGGGGAAACCGCACCGATAACGCTTAGTGCGCCGATCCTTTCCTCACTTGCATGACAACGTACGCGCCCTGCCCTTTCATAAAATTCAGCGAGACGCGTTGGCATATAGGCCGGATATCCTTCTTCACCGGGCATTTCCTCTAATCGTCCTGACATTTCACGCAATGCTTCGGCCCAGCGGGATGTTGAATCGGCCATTAGCGCCACGCTATATCCCATATCGCGGAAATATTCTGCAATTGTAATTCCCGTGTAAACAGATGCCTCGCGTGCGGCCACCGGCATATTTGATGTGTTGGCGATTAAGACTGTTCTCTTCATTAGTGGTTCACCGGTATTTGGATCCTTTAACTCGGGAAATTCCTGCAAGACCGACGTCATTTCATTTCCACGCTCACCGCATCCAACATAAACTACAATCTGCGCATCTGCCCACTTTGCGAGCTGATGTTGAATGATGGTTTTACCACTACCAAATGGCCCTGGAACGCAGGCCGTTCCGCCCTTTCCTATTGGAAAGAAGGTGTCGATAACCCTTTGGCCTGTAATGAGCGGTTCATTTGGCATCAGTTTTTCTTTATATGGTCTTGATTTTCTAATGGGCCACTTCTGCAGCATTGTAATGCCGCAAGAACCTTTCTCAGCGTTAATAGTTGCAATTATTTCTTCAACTGTAAATTCGCCGGATTTAATATCAAGGACCTCTCCAGAAATCCCTGGGGGGACCATTATTTTATGTAACACCGTGGTTGTTTCCTGAACTTCACCCAAGATGTCACCAGTTGCAACCTTGTCACCCTTTGTTGCTTTTGCTGTAAATTTCCATTTTTTTGTTTTATCAAGTCCGGAGACGTTGATCCCCCTCGAGATATAATCACCAGCTTTTTTCATGATGACATCCAAAGGACGCTGGATGCCGTCATATATCGCGCCAATCATTCCGGGTCCCAATTCGACGGCAAGTGGAGATCCAGTAGATACGACCATCTCTCCTGGGCCTACCCCCTCGGTTTCTTCATAAACCTGAATAGAGGCCCTGTCTGCGCGAAGCTCAATGATTTCTCCAATAAGATTTTTTTCACCCACTCGAACAAGATCGTAGATTTTGGCATCGAACATATTTTTTGCCACAACAAGTGGGCCGGACACCTTAACTATTATTCCTTCTTGCATATTAATCGGGTTACGGGTTACGGGTTACGGGTTACGGGTTGAATTCCCCGTAACGCGCAACGTGTAACGCGCAACGTGCTAGACAATGTCAATTCCAACCGCTTTTCTTATGGCGGTCCTTATTTCATTTTCTCCAATCTCTTTATTACTATATAAGTTGGGAATAACGGAGATTGGGATATTTGATTGTTGTTTATATTCCTTAATATGAGCCCTCAGATGTTCATATAAATCCTCGGTTATAAGTATAATCCCGTACCGATCCTTGATAGCGGTTGCGAGCTTGTCCCTTGCGTTGGATCTATCCGCAAAAAGGGGCGTAAACCCAAAGGCTTCAAATGCCCAGATACTGTCCCTGTCCCCTATTATTGCTGCCTTGTTGTTCATAAAACCTTTATCACTGCGAGGAGCCTAGCCCTGCCTGCCGGCAGGCAGGGACGCGGCAATCCCCTGTAAACACTTGATTACGGGGGATCCCTGCCTGCCTGCCGGCAGGGCCACTACACACTTAGGCGGTGACTCGCGATGACATATTAAATTACATCATTCTCAAATACAGACTTATCTCATCGGCATTTAGCCCGGCAATCTTGGATAAAACCACGTGTCTTAAGTTTTTAACTTCAATCTGTTTGTAAAATAAATATGCAATCAAGGGTTCCATTCCAAATGCCATATATTTTGTTGGCCTAAACCAATCTATAATATATTCATCGATTGCCTTTTCAAAAAGGGCCAATGATTTATTTGCCGGCAATTCATACAAACCATCATTGACCAGTTTTTCATAATTAGTATTCGTCAAATTATTTAAAAAAGTTTCAATTTGTTCAGCGTAAAGGCCTATGTAAAAATCTCGGTCGATATTTCCACCATCCACAATGCCCTCTAATAGAAACGCGCGATCCCGGCTAAAGAGCTTAACCCTTAAAAAAGTTCGAATATTGGAGATGTCAATGTATATGCGGAAGAATTTCGCAATAAAGGGTAAATGCAGGTCCTCCGTAAGTTTTAGCAGACAGCTCCACATCGTTTTCTCAACGGATAGATCGATGAATGTAACATTGTGTTCGTACTTTGCCCATGCGGCCTTAGCGTTATGGATCGCCGTTTTTAAGGGCTCCGAAATATCCCAGTAGACCTTCGATTCAATTGCCTGCTCCAGCTTCTTAAATGAAACTGTTCCTAAAGAAGCAATAGAGCCTTCTTTATATGGAGTGTTCGTTAGGACCTTTTTAAGGATGATTTTAATATTTTCAAAATCGTAGATCATCTTGAATGGCACTATTATTTTATTTTCAGGAGAAATGGTTGCAAGGAGATCAAATGTATATTCGATCTCGTGGTTTAAGCCGAACTCGAACTGATCTACGGTTTTAGCGTCCCTAAGAAATTTGTTTAGGCCCAGATCTCCAAGGGATGAGATGATAGATGGCGCATCAGCCGATGCTAGTTGTCCTAGAAGGCCAGCGCTTACTAGCTTTGTTTCTAGGGCCCTTATCCTGGCCACCGCATATGTATAATCAAGATTACTCATTTAAATAATATCTTCGCTACCTCTGGTTCAAGATCTTCGCGCAAGCTTCTTATGATTGCATCCAATGTTAAGTTTGTTTCTATCTTTCCTTTTTTGAGAAAAAGTCCACCAGAAAAATTTCTGGTTTCATCTGATAAAACCAGGTTGGTTCCTAACTCTTTATTTATTTCGTAAACAAGACCATTTTTGAATAGTAATAATCTAGTTGGATTGGAGATAACTTCCTCATCGCCATCCAGCTTAACAGAGCGGATAATGGACATAATAAACTTGGAATATTCTTTATCGTCGAGCCCCGCAACCATTCTTCCTGCATCCTTGAAAGCGCTGTTTATTTTATCCTGACGCGTCTTAAGTAGCTCTTTTTTAAAGTCAATGTTTGCAAGGGTTATGGCTCGATCTGCCTCAATTTTTGCCTTCAATTGAGCGTCCCTAGTTGAATCTTCCCTTAGTTTTTTTATCCTTGCTTCATTGGTAGATAATATATTCGACGTCTCATCTTCGATCTCTGCAAGCATGCTTTTGATTTCATTCTGAGAGTCAGATTTTATTTTTTTTATAATATCTTCAAATGCCATTTGATTGCTCCACGTTTATCCCTTAATCCTGAGCAAACCCAGGGCTTTAGCCCGGGGTGCGTCGAACGGGTTAATTATCCAAGTGTAATCTTTCCAAGTAATATAATGGTTCCAAGCAAGCCCAGCACCGCGTAGGTTTCAACTACGATAGCGAAGATCATGCCTTTTCCCATTTCTTCGGGCCTTTTTGCAACAAGTCCACAAGCTGCGGCCGCAACTTTTCCCTGATAGATGCCGGATGAAAGCCCCGTTATGGCAAGTGGAATGCTGGCGAAAAGAATCTGCCACCCCTGCCCCATGGTAATGAGTGAAAGATCAACCCCAATTATCTTGGTTACAATTAGGAATAGGCCTACAATGCCGTAGATTCCTTGAGTTCCGGGGAGGGCCTGTAATAATAGAAGTCTTCCGAATTTTTCTGGGTCTTCACTTACCACCCCTGCTGCGGCTTGGCCCGCAATTCCGCATCCTAATGCAGATCCTGTTCCTGCCAATGCCGAGGCAACTGCCGCACCTAAAATCACTAACATGAAACCTTCCATAATGTATCCTCCATATTTTAACAGTTACTAATAGTTACTAGTAGTTACCAATGGTTACAATCGGTTACCATCTTTTGCAACTGTAACCAATGGCAACTATTTTATCACAGTATATTTTCTTTCTTCCTTAAAAGGCTTAAATTCATGTCCCCCACCCTCAAAAAACTTTGAAAAGAACTCAAGATATTGAAGGCGTCCAGAGTGAACAAAGGCACCCAAAGCGCTTATTGCCAGATTAAATATATGTCCACCCAATATAATTAGCAGCGCTGCTAAATAGCCGGTGTAATATGGAAAGCCTAAAACCATTTTAACAATGGAGTTGATGGTAACGGCTATGGCGCTGGTAGCAAGGCCCAGCGCTAGCAACCTTGCATATGACAAAACATCGCCAAAATAGCCGACAATGTCATATAGTTTTAGTACACCCATTAGCAATTTTAGTATGGGATTTTTTTGTTTTCTACCTTGGGTGAAAACTAATCCAATCAAACATCCATATGATGTATATTTGCAAATTCTGATTAGGTCGGGCGTTAATTCTCCTCCCAGTATTGCCATGTATCCTAACGGAATAAGGGCCGATAGGAAAATCAACCACAGTCCTTGATCAAACAACGCGGCAAAAAAGTTACGGCCACTAATGTTTTTATACATTTTTAAAATTAATCCGAAAAAAATATGAACGATGCCAAATATAAATGCAATATTTAACATGCTCATCGGGTTTTTTAGAGGATCAATTATTATTATTTTTTGCATTGGAGCCGGCAGCGCTTCCACCTGAATTCCAAACCATCCACCAGTCACCGCACCCATGACCACGGTGACTAAACCGCCATATAACATAAGCTTGAAGAGCCTTTTAGCCCCCTCACCAAACTTTAAAAATCGAAGTCCCAAAAGCGCAATCAAGGCAAGGGTTATTCCATAGCCCGCATCGGTTAAACAAAGTGCAAAAAACAAAATGAAGAAAGGAGCCAAGAAGGGGGTGGGATCGATCTCCTTATAAACAGGCCTTCCGTAAAGTGTTGTTACAAATTCGAATGGCTTAATAATAGATTTATTATTCAATGCAATTGGCGGCTCTTCATTTTCTAATGGATCCCTGGTTATTAATTCAATCTCCGAGGATAGCTCTGCAAATTGCTTCCGCAATCTCTTTTCATCGCATGACCTGATCCATCCCTCGATAAGTAGGGTGGTGTTGGTTTTCGCCATCTCTTTTTGAATTACTTTTTTTTCTAAAAGGTTCGAAAGATGATCATATAAGACAAAAATCTCATCTCTTAAAGAGCTTAGGCCCTTTATTTTGTGCAGCATTCTATTGTGTTCTTTTTTCAACCCATCAAGTTCCCTTTTTAGATTGTGAATAACGTCGAAAGGTCTTCCCTTTAAGCCAGAAAAGTCAATGATTCTAATATGTTCGCTCTTGCAGACCTCGAAAACCTTATTAGAAAGATCATTAAAATAAATGATTAAAAAATAGGTAAAGGTCTTTGTTTTATTAATCACCTTTACGTGGGTTAGATCGGAGATTTTTTTAATTTCCGCTTCAAGAGTAGGTGAAAACTTTGTTTTGGTTTCGGCAAGGCAAACCTTAACATGGGATGCACTGTGAATTTGATCTAGTTCGATCTCTAAATTTTGCCAGGGCGTTAATTCATTGATTAGACCACGTTTTTTTTCTGTTAAATTGTCAAGCTCCTTCATTCGTTCTTCGATTTCCAAAAAATATTTGTACTTTTCATTAATATCGAAGGTCTCCAAAATCTTTTCTGAAAATCTATGATCGATAAGCAGACGAGGGTTTAAAAGTTTTTCTTTAAGGCTTTGTTTAACAAAGTAGGGTCGAATGAAATTTAAAATGTGTTGTATTTTTTGAAAAGCCAATTCAGTTGATTTTGCATCTTCTTCAACGAGAGAGATGCTTGACGATTCATTCAAGTCCTCTGAAATGCTGGTTATCTGCATATTCCCTGTTTTTCGTAAGGCAGACACAACATCATCTTTGTAGTCAAGATGTGACAGGACATGAGCTTTTTTCATCGGGCTGATAGACATTTTAAATTTATCCAGTTATGTAATCAACTTAAGCTGAGCTTGCTAATGATGAAATCCGAGGCTTTTTTTATGTTTTTTTCCGCCAGCGCAGATACCTTAGAAATATTCATTTCGTTTTCTTTGCGATGCTCAGCAATTTTCTCTTTTGCTTCAGATAGGGCCGTATTAATGATTTGTTTACCTTCATCCTTTAGCTCTAATTTTATTTTTTCAAGTAATCTTTGAGCTTGGAGTTTTGTGTCCTCAACCCTTGTCCTGCCATTGATTTTAGCGATCGAAATAGACGCCATAGTCTCTTCTTCGGCCTTGTTTATTTGGTTTAAAAGTTCTTTTGTCATACCTTTTCGCTGAGACGCAGAATAATAATTGAGACGCTGAATATCTGAATTCAGCGCTTCCGCGTTCATTTCAGCGTCTCTGCGATTAAATTTTACTCTGTAACATAAATGCAATAACGAGGGCATAAATAACCAACGATTCAATCAACGCAAGTGCGATAATCATTGGTGTTAAAATCTTTGATGACGCCTCGGGATTTCTTGCGATACCCTCTAAGGCTGCGGCTGCAGCCTTCCCCTGGCCAATGGCCCCACCCAGAGCCGCAATTCCAATAGCAATGCCAGCTGCTAGCGCTATAAGTCCGTTCATAAAAGTCCTCCTATAATAGTTTTCATTCCTTAATCTCCCTATGATAGTTTTCCCACCTTAGCCTACCTCCCCCTTGAGGGGGGAGGTTAGGTGGGGGTGACACCAATTTAAATAATCACCTTCGCCTTACAACTACCTAGCCTTCATCGCTTGTCGCCAATGCGATATAGACAGTTGAT
>CAZHVX010000075.1:6854-9906 GCA_964536295.1 uncultured Pseudomonadota bacterium | reverse complement strand
CGCCAGCATGTGCTTAATAAGATTCTTGTTATCGACTTTTTCTTTAATAAGATTGACTGCATCTGTTCGGTTCATATGGCCAATAATAGCGTTGGACCATAATATATCAAGACATTTATATTATTCTTAATTTTATTGACTACTGGGGGGTAAAGTATTATACGTCACATCACATATAATTCTTTCAGGAGACAGTAATAATGATATTTGGTGGTGATGATAATATAAAGGGAGTAGGAATAGGTTTTTCTGGTGCAGCCAGAGTCAATTCGAGTGGCAACTTTCTAAAATACTTGGTAAAAAAAATAATAGGAGGTCAAGATGTTGTTTTGTGGATATCTAAATCCAGTTCTATTGAGTGCGATAAATGAATCTGTCGTGACCAGAGAAAAATATAAAAGGGGGAGTGTTCCGGCTGAAGAAAAAGAAAGTCCGTGGATTATAGGTGCCGAATATGGAATGGTGTCGGTATCATCTGGCGGAAAGACATTAGTAGTACCCCAATTGATCAGCAGTCAACCTCCCACGGTTTATGAGGCAACTAGTGGTGGAGATTCTCAGCATATATTTGGCTTAAAGTTTTGGCAGAGAGATGGTGGTTGGTTCGTTGGAGTGGCTTGCCAGGTTAGTAGTGGATCGGGATACACATTAAATCATATTCCAAACCATGCTGAGGCAACAAATTTGAAGGAGGGAAAGTTTGGTATAAGACAAAATTTTATCAGATTGGAGGGCGGTTATAATTTTCAGCTGACTGATTGGAGTTTGGGAAATCAATGGTGGTCAAATATATATCTCAAAACTGGAGCAAATTTATATGCTGGAACCACTGAACTTGTTGGAAATGGAGAATCAACTACTGTTGGTGATGAAACAGTGAGCAACAGGGGCTTGGATGTCAAACAGCCGAATTGGGGAATAGGCGGTGTTGTGGGTTTGGGGATGGAGATTGGGAGAGAGTGGTTTGTTGTTGATCTTTTACTAGGCGAACAGGTGGCTTATATTTTTTCTGAATACCCTGGTGGAAAACTAAGAACAGACGATGGTGACATTAATGTATCGGGTCAAAATTGGGATGGGATGCAATCCGGATTATTTTTAGCACTTTCCGTTGGTTTGTATTAAGGAACCTCTGAAAAATTAAGATTTTGACGCATTAAAGTTATTTTTACTGTGTGTCATCCTGAGGCAAAGCCGAAGGATCCCGCGTGAACACTGAACAAACGGGATTCTTCGCTCACACTCAGAATGACAAACAAGGTGCTTAATGTAATTTTTCAGAGGTTCCTTAATCTTTTGCAGGGCTGTAAGACACGTTCACTAGCCAGTTGGCTTCTCCGGTGTGGTCTATATATCCGCTTGGTCCCACGCTCAAACGATCTTCCCAGATTTCATATGAGGCGCCCGCCATTGCAGCAAGGCCATAATCTTTGGATTGCATATCCTTATAGGGACCTACTTCCAGAGAAAAATTCAAGCGGTTATAGGGGGTGTATTGGGCACCGAAGAGCTGCATAATTTGATTATGATCTCCAACTACAACAGTGGGTCCCATGGTGAAATCCCACGCTTGTGAGAGATTGAAATGCTTCCGCCTGGAAATCGCAACATCTCTGCCATTTGTGCCTGCAGTAAATGGTGTTTGATCGGCTTTGGCTGAAGTGGATGTCAGATTGTTAAATGCTACGTAGTTGAGTGCTGCGAGTTGAACGTTGTCTGACTTAATTAAGGTTGTGCCTCCCCATACGATGAACTTCAGCGGTGTCAAGATTGCAAGATCTCCCCAAAGTTTCTCTTTTGTGATATAGGTTCTGATGAGATTGTATGTTACATTTGTAAGATCGTTCATCCCTGAAACATTATGGTTTCTACAGAGTTTGCCTATACCAGCTAAGCCAACAACTATCGGCGCCCATGGATAAACCGGTGTAACACCATCAAGAAAATTTCCGGCTTGCAGGACGGAAGCGCCCGCTGCAAGTGTCTGCATTACGACTATTCCATTGTCTCCACCGTTGCTTTCTGTATCATCGCCTGTACCGGCAGTTTTGAGATATTCCCTGTAGGTATCGTCAGTTTTGTTAAGTATCTCCTCAAAGGTTGGTTCATCAAAGGTTAGATCTCTCAATGATCCAAATCCCCAACTCAAGAGACTTCCTCTAGCCCTTGCTATATCACCAATAGTCTCGGAACCTTCTTTTTTGGAGTGTATGTCAAGATTTACGGCTAATTTCCCGCCAAGGGCGAGACCCGGAACCGGCATTCCATTCAGATCGGGTGATATTGCGGTCTTGGACATTATAATTCCACCTAATAGCGTGAGATCAACATTGTCTCCCGATAAAATTGGTATATACACTTCAATGTCGTCACGTTTTGCCTTTGCCATTGCACTTTCAGAATAATCGCCTTTTGTTGTTTTGATATTGTTCCATGAAAAATACCGAGTGGTTCTGAAACCAATTTTACGTTCAGCCGGCGATACATATGCAAAACCAAAACTGTGTTCGAAGTCTGTTGTTGTGGGTTCAGGTGAATAGGCCAGTTTTGTCATCTCAAAAGATGACTGACCATAGAACAGATAAATTGAGCCCCAGTTTTTGAGACCTATTCCAAGATTGGTTGACCAGCCATTTCCATCTTGGGAAAGCGGGGTTTTAAAGTAGCGTTCGTATCCACCACCCAGAGTTAGTGAAAGACTTTTGGCATCAAAATCTTTGCGCCAGTTGAATTTTGATGGTTTTTTTGTTCCCTTGACCGTTTTACCCTTGTGTTCGCCCCTGACCGGTTCACCTTTAGGTTCGCCCCTGACCTCTTCACCTTTGGGTTTGCCCCTGACCAGTTTGCCTTTGGGTTTGCCCCTGACCGCTTCACCTTTGGGTTTGCCCCTGACCAGTTTGCCTTTGGGTTTGCCCCTGACCTCTTCACCTTTGGGTTTGCCAGTAACGCGTTGTGGTTCATCGCTCATTGGCAACATTGCTGTTGTGTGTTGAATTATTGTTATTTTTCCACCGAATAGCATAGTAACTTTCTTCCCCTTCTCTATATATAT
>CAZHVX010000075.1:5508-6754 GCA_964536295.1 uncultured Pseudomonadota bacterium | reverse complement strand
TTGTTATTTTTCCACCGAATAGCATAGTAACTTTCTTCCCCTTCTCTATATATATTATCGTCAGAATTTTGGAAAAGTTGCCCCAAATTAATAAAAGTATGTATTTGAAATTACAATCCATATTTATAGTAACTTCTCAATAAATTGAGGTAAAAAATGGTTTTTGCTTTTGTCATTCTGAGGGAGGAACGACCGAAGAATCCCGTGTTTACAGTGTCTACGCGGGATCCTTCGCCTACGGCTCAGGATGACAAACGCGGATTTACCTCAACTTATTGAGAAGTTATATTTATATGTAAAAACACCAATAATATCAAATAGTTATAAGATTTATTATTAAATTCACGCAACATTTGTAATTTTCGGCCGATAATAATTACGGAGGAAAAGCTTTAATGCGTTTATTTGGATTATACATAATTTTAAGGAACGTTAGGGGGAGGAGATAATTATGAAATTAGGTGGCGACGATAGAATATGTTTTGCCGAAAACGGTCTTCTTAAAAATGATCTCTTTGAAGAGGCGTTAAGAGACGCTGGGTTGGATAAGGGGAAAGCGCCAGCACTTGTAGCGATTTTAGGTAGAGGTGGGATTGATTGCACAGAAGAGAGTAAGCAAGCTTCAGAGTTTATATCAGTATGTACTAACGATTTTGTCTTGAATCTAACAAACAGCAATTGCCGAACATTATATTCCGCAGCATTGAAGATGTATAACGATAAGGATGCGGAACCTGCAGAAAAGGCCCCACCAAAATTGAATTTTGCTTTATTTATTCCTAATGCCAAAATCGACTGGAGCATGTTTACAAATCCAATTCATGATGTGTATTTGAAATATAAAGATGCCTTTGAGAAAGGGGTGAAAGGTCTATTAGCAGACTTAGAGCTTTCTAAACGAAAGGGAGAAAGAGAGGAAATTGAAGGAACCGTAGAGATGTTATCGCCTTCAGAACTTGCAGCCTTGGCAATAAAGGTTCCGACAAGTTATCAGGTTGGTTTCTTTATCGTTTTGTGGAAATTATATTTTGGATCCAAAGAAAGTAGCGGTCGTACAACGCAGGCCCATGATGCGGTTTCGAGCCGAATCTGGGAGATTGCTGCCACGATGTCCGATATTTCTTTTACACGTTCCACAGCCGAAGATGGAAAAGATTACTGCTACTCCAAGGATCTAAATGGGTACGCGGCGGCCTATCAGGGTTTGATGTATGTACTGGATACTTATCCAGATGCTGATGTTCCG
>CAZHVX010000075.1:0-5408 GCA_964536295.1 uncultured Pseudomonadota bacterium | reverse complement strand
AAAATGATATTTGCAGCAGGATTAGAAGGTATGATGAAGACAGCTGGAATAACAAGCAGTGCTTTTATACAACAAGAAGTCCCAACTAAATACAAACGCGCTCCTAAAAAAGTAGATAAAAAAATTGAGAAGGATAGTGATGTAGGAAGTTTTGGCCTTACATATGAGGGTGGACCTTACATGGATTTTTCGGGAACCAAATATAAATACGTAGCTGCCAAGTCTGGTGGCGGAAGCGCTACATTTGCCGACGGTGAGGGCTTTTCTATCGCTTATCAACAGTTTATTGCCTTACAATTACAAGTTAATGCATTCTTACTTAAGTTGGGATATTTTGGAAGATATCAAACGTTTGATTACATGAAGCAGGGGAATCCAAGTGAAGCCATATGGTATCCGGATGGATATCCTTCTTTTAGTTTCAATAGAAACCATATTAGATTCAGTGCAGACTATATTTGGACGGTGGGTGAAAAGAAAAATGTAGATATATTTCTTGGCGCGGCAGTATCTGTCGGCCAAGATAAAATGGCTTGGAGAAACAGCAGATTGCCTGCTGGAAGTTTTGCTGATTCAGAAGGGGCTTCTGCTGATCCGGAAGATGCGAGCGGCGCGGGCATGACAGCAGCAGTAAGAGTTGGTGTTAAACATAGACCGTGTAGCGTTTTTGATTACGGCTTATTGCTCGAGGGCGATTGGAGCCGTTCGTGGGTAACTCCGAACGTGTTTGATACGATGAGACGTGAAATGGAAGGATGGAAAGATCAATTTGGACTGAGTATTTTGGGGGTTGTAACCCTCCATTTGCCTAATCTTGTTAAATAATACTTTGGAGGGAAGTGTATGAGTACACTAAAAATCAAAACTAGGTTAATGCTTACTGCGATGTTTGTGATAATGATCGGAGTTGTTTCGATCGGCACAAACACTTGGGCAGATGTGACCAAGTCCTGTACGGTGAATTATCCGGTGGATGCTGCAAGCGATGAATATGTTGATCAGCTAAATCCGGGATCATTAAATATGGCCCTAAAGGAGCTCATAGGGGTAGATGGGCAAAAACTCTGCCAGGAGGAGATCAAGTTTGGCGTTGAGAAGGTTGACTACGATCATCAGGTAATAATCGATGGTGTGGCGCAATTCACGCTAGAGGGTCATGCAAATATGACCAACATCCACTTCAATGATGCAGCGATCGGGGATATGCTTGCAGATGGTTCAGCCACAGTTGATGCATTAAGTTTGAAGTGCGGTGTGGTTATCAATAGCAGCCACGTTACCATCAAAAATATGGCAATTACCGATGCTCAGATTGGTTTGTGTGTATTTGGCGATAATGTAACTATCGAAGATTCCGTAATCGCTAACAATGACATTGGTATCTACGTTGCAAATGGCGCTGACAGTTTTACAATCGGCAAAAATGTTGCCATTGCAGCCAACAGTAAAAAAGGTATCTATGTTGATGGTAAAACCAACTACATAAACTATACAGTTGGTACAGACATCTCGCCAGCTATGGCACAGAATGGTAGTGCAGAGGATGAAATTCAGATCCGTACAGAGGTGAATATAGGTTTTGACGTTGAGTTTATCAAAAAAGATACTCCAACAACCTATAAAATGTTTGGTCGTATCTTTCAGTGTAACACCGGTACTATTGGTGACTGTACCAATGATGGTGTGCCTGTAAAGGATGCCTCAAAGTGTGATAAACAAATTGGAAGAAATCCATCCAAAGTTCTACTCTTTGTCTCAAAGCAGGATGTTTCCGGTTTGCCACTCAATCAATATTATGCCAATTTGAAGGGCGGCATCCACGAAATTACGGGTGTAGCAAATAAGGTTGGTATTATTAATTATCAGATCGATGCAACTATTTTTACCGATGCAACAAGTTTTTTCTTGGTAGCGATTGATGAAGATGGTGGTTGGTCGACAAGTTCCAGGGTTTATAAACTCTCTGACGACATCTCAACCGGTTTTGACTGGGGTGTTTGCAGTGATTGTACAAATGGCGATCCTTCATGTCTGATGAGCTCACTTGCTGATGGAAGTAGTGACCTTGGCGACGAAGGTGATGCTGGACAAGATCCGGCTACTCCAAT
Source organism: uncultured Pseudomonadota bacterium (assembly GCA_964536295.1). GTDB lineage: Bacteria > UBA10199 > UBA10199 > CAZHVX01 > CAZHVX01 > CAZHVX01. Next base: position 3,300 of record CAZHVX010000075.1, on the reverse strand, counting down.
GATGCCGGGTGCCGGTGGTGCAGATGTTGGTTTCAATAATTGGGAATGGGATGGCAATTCCAATCAATACAGTGGAAATTTTACATCAGATTATTGCAAGAAGGAATTCTATGGAATGGTTGAGGCTGGTGACAGCTTTGCGTGCATGACCGATATGGATAGTGACAAAGACGGTCTGTTAGATCATATGGAAGATCTAAACTGTAACTGTGAAGTCGATGACGGCGAAACCGATGCGCACAATCCAGATACGGATGGTGACGGTATTCCTGATGGTAAGGAAGTTGCAGCGGATCCTACTCTGGGAACATATGTTGAATGTTATGAAATCGCCGCCCAGGGACAGGGAACTACACAGAAGAAAAACCCATATACGGGTAATGTTGTTGATGTTGATCCTATTTTACCTATGGTGGTAAATAAACCATATCCAACACCAACCTCAATCAAGTTGCAGGGTGTTGTTGGATATGTCAATCCATTAAATAGCAAAATGCAGCCATCGCAGGTCAATGGAATGCAGGTGGCCTACAAAGATACTGATATAAGTGGTTACTTCTGTACCGATACCATACCAACAGGTGATGGTGGTGCGGATTCTGATCAGGATGGTATCGCCGATGGTGTTGAGGACAGAGAACCTTTCTTTACAGATATTATGCCTGGCGAAAAGCCACAGCTTTATATGTTGGGAGCGCAGGGTGTTGTTGCGGGTTCGACGTGGAACGTACTCCCAGTGGCGATACAGGCGATACAAAGTGGAAATTATAGTGGTAACTTTGACGCAGAGGGTAATTGTTCATTAAGCAAGCCAATTGATTATTCAAATGCATATTCAAAGAAATTTCATCCCGGAAGGGAATATCAGTTAACGTGGTGGGTTACCGGCGGCAAGAAGAAATTTGTCTGGCTGGTATGCCAATATGCCGCGCTTAATTCCTCAACAAACTTTAACGGTTTCGTTGATAATCAGGAAACGGATCCTACAATGCCGGATACAGATAGTGACGGTTACTGTGATGGTCCCGGTGGTGGCGAAGGTTGTCAAAAGGCACTAGGTGATAATGGTATCTATAATAAAGGCCAGGATATGTGCCCGACATTTGCAAACGTACAGATTGAGGAACAAAATAAGCCTGGAGTCTTTGTTTTTACACCACAATGTATGGATGTTGCATGCTACAATAATATGTGGACATTTAGAGAAGATGGAATCATGACAGGCCCAATGGCTATAGATTTCATCGAAAAATTTGAAAATGAAATAGATGTTATAAATCCAATTGAACACCTGAGTAAGGTTAATAAATTGAAACAATTTAGTGATGTTGGCGACAACGACGGTGTTCCGAACTTGATTGAAAATCCAAATGATGTTTGCGGATATCAGTACACCATGAATCTAAATCCGACCGTTGCCGATAGTGATGGTGATGGATGGTGCGATGGTTCCAAGAGCGGAGCGCTCTTTATGTCCTGCACACCAAACGATCCGTGCTTGAATGATCCAACCAATAGTTGTGTCAAGGGTCACATGGTAACTGTAAATGGCGTGGATGTGTGGGAAGCGGAGAAGGATCCTAAATACGGTAACTATCAGGATATTGTTCGCGAATCATTTGAAACCGCCAAGGCGTTATATTGCATCCTCGATTTCGACGGTGACGGTATCGTCAACTGTTTAGAAAACTGGGATTTCGATGGTGGTGAACCAAATAAGAGTATAGGCGAAACCGATCCATACAAGTGGGATACAGATGAAGACGGCTTGGGTGATAAGGTTGAAATCGATGGTCTGAGTGGTGTTGCCGGTGAGATGGGTGGCGGTGTTAAGCTTAGCCCGGTTAACAAGGATTCGGACAACGATGGTATACCTGATGGTCTTGAAATCAAGTTTGATGCTTTTGAGGGCAACCTGATCAATCAAGACAAGATGGTTACATACAATCAGTCTTCTATGGGTACCGGCGTAATCCATAACGGTATGGATGACAATGGTACGCCAGAGGATAAATTTGATGATCGGCCGATTGATTACTACTTAGATACAGATCCAACATTGGATGATACAGACAACGATGGTTTGAAGGATGGCGTTGAGATGTACATCACAATGACCGATCCAAACCATCCAGATACGGACAACGACGGTGCAGTCGACTTCTGTAAAGAGGATTTGCCAGAGGGTATTCCTTGCGAATTAAAGCGCGAGGCCTTCTATGATCCATCAATAGATGTTGATGCAACCGATCCGCGTGAAGCCGATACCGATGGTGATGGTCTTGTTGACGGCGTCGACATTAAGCCAAACACACCATTTGGATTCACAGGTGTCTCACAGTGTAGGAAGAGTGCAACAAATAATTGCCAGGATCTTGATGGTGATATGCTCTGCGATAGGTGCGAAGATGAATGGTTTATGCAGGATGGCGTGACATGTCAGTACGATTCCGCCAATCCGGATACCGACGGCGATGGCATCAACGATGGTGACGAAGATAAGAACGCCAATGGTAAATGGGATCCAGGCCAGGATGAAACGGATCCATGTAAGATCGATACCGATGGTGACGGTGTTGCCGATAACGTAGAGCTTGGAAGCTGTATGAACCCGGCAAACCCCGATACCGATGGTGACTGTATACCAGATGGAATCGAAGATTCGAATCCAATGGGTAGTATGTCAATCGGTTCACACGACGGTATCTATCAGGCGCCATTTGAAACCGATCCTTGCAATCCGGATACCGATGGTGATGGATTGTGGGATGGTAATATAAATGGTACCGGTGAGGATCTAAACTGCAACGGTATCTGGGAATATAAGATTGGTGAAACAGATCCAAGGAACGTTGATACCGATGGTGACGGAAGAACCGACTGGGATGAATCCTGTCACAATGAAATAGGTGCTTTAACATGTACAAAGAAACATCCATTTAACGGTAACGTAAACCGTGACGCATTGAATATGCATCATGGCTGTTCACTGGTGGCGGATGATAGAGCTGAACCTAATATGATACTAATGTTGTTGATGGCATTGCCTGCAATAATGATCGCATTGGTTCGCCTTCTCAAGGAAGAGGATGGGTTTAGGGTGTCAGCTGAATCAAAAAAGGCTGATAGATAAGAGATATAAGAGGGGCGTTCGACAAGACGAACGCCCTTTTAGGATCTCATTAGAATTTAGAATTTAGATCTTAGGGAATATAAAATGATTCAAAAAACTGGTTCCACAAAAATAAAAGATATAAATTTCCCCTCCCTTCAGCCAGAGGCTGATCCGCCTTTGGCGGA
>CAZHVX010000074.1:0-10022 GCA_964536295.1 uncultured Pseudomonadota bacterium | reverse complement strand
GGCGGGCGAAGAATCCAGTAAGGTCAATTTGTTAACTCTGGATCCCTGCCTGCGGCAGGCAGGCTTCATTCGCCTTTGGCGAATTCAGGATGACAAAACGCATTTTCCACCACTCCCATTAAAGAGATGGGTTAAGATGTCTATACTTAACAAAGATAAAATACTAGCACAGGCCAAGAAATTAATTTCACAGGGCAAGTATGATGCTGCAATCAAGGAATATGATAAGGTTTTAACCGTTGATCCGGATGATATGCGCGTAAAGATTCGAATTGCCGAACTTTATGCAAAGCAGAAACGGATCAATGAGGCAATAAAGGTCTATCGTCAGGTGGCGGAGTCGTACGAAAAAGATGGTTTTTACTTGAAGGCCGTTACGGTTTATAAGAGCATACTAAGGTTAAATCCTTCTCTAATGGAGGTGAATAAATCCCTAGCCGAGATCTATGAACAGATGGGCCTTTCCAAGGATGCCTTGTATCAATATCAAATATTGGCTAGTTCCTATGAACAAAAGGGCCTTGTTGATAAGGCTTTAGAGGTAAGGCGGCGACTCGTAGAACTTGAACCCTCAGAGGTCACACTTCGTTTAAGGCTTGCTGAACTTTATCAGTGGGAGGGGCAGGAACAGGAATCCTTGGATGAGTATGAAAGGGTTGCGGAACAGTATCGTGCCGAGGGTAAAATTGACAGGGCAATAGATCTCTATGAAAAGATTTTAGCCCACCGTCCCGATAACTTTGATATGATTCGGGAGCTTGTTCTTATCTATAGAAAAAGGGGTGAGTTGAAAAAGGCGGTCAAGTATTTAGAGTCACACCCCGACATGTTACAGGGGGATCCTTATCTTATAAATATTTTGGCTGAAATGTATGCGAGACTTAATCAGGTCGAATCTGCCAAGGAACGGTATCGTGAATTGGCCGATCTGTATCTAACAAGAAGTGAAATGGACGCCGCCCTCGAGGCCTATAAACAGGTGTTGGTTTTGGATCCGCAGGCAGAAGAAGAGATCTCTCCGATGGTTGAAAGTATTCGTCCTGGGGCCATGGAAACCATAATAGATGGTGCCAAAAGACGGAAGGAACAACTTGAGGAGCAGGAAAAACGCAGGACAGAGTTAGATCGCAGACGTCAAACTATGGAGGAATCGGGGGTATCAACTCAAAAGAGCGCCTCCTCTAAGTTACATAAAGTGCCTCAAAAAAGCGAAGCTTCCCTTTCCGAGGAGGATATGGGGCGCATGTATCGTGACGCAAAGACAAGTATCGATCTTGGTAAGATGTATCTCAAAACAGGGCTTGATAAAGAAGGCGAAGCAGAGTTGCAAAAAGCCCTGAATGTGTTAAAGGAAATATCATCCAATGATATTACTTATAGGGATGTCGAAAAAATAATTAGCGATGTTGAGGCCGCCATCGGCTTTAACGGAAAAGAGGAAGGTAAAAAGGGATTTGAAGATGAATCTGGGCCAGTTCCAAAAAAAGTTGAAGAGAAAAAAGAAAAAGTCATTGAGAAAGAAACAAGGACTACAACAGAAACAACTCCAAAGTCAGCAGGAAGTAAACCAGGCAAGCCAAAATCCAAAATATCCTTTGTTTAATGAGCCACATATGAATTATTTAGATTATTACAATTTAAATCAGGAACCCTTTTCAATAATGCCGTTGACCAAGTTTTACTTTCACAGCGATCAGCATGATAGGGCGTTGGAAAAACTGCAATATGCCGTTGCCGGATCCAAGGGGTTGGCTGTTTTGGTCGGTGATATCGGAACAGGCAAGAGTCTCCTGGCGCGCCGACTTCTTGATATACTTCCTGAGGACGAATACGATGCGTCCCTTTTGGTGATATTGCATTCGGATGTGGATACAAAGTGGCTGCTAAAACGTATAGCGCTTCAATTAGGGGTTGAGGATCCATCAGAGGAAAAGGTTCATATATTAGGCCAACTTTACAATAAACTTGTTGAATTGTCTGATGAGGGAAAACGTGCCGTTGTGCTGATTGATGAGGCCCACATGCTTCGGACAAAAGAACTTATGGAAGAATTTCGTGGTCTTTTGAATTTAGAGCTTCCAGATAAAAAACTTCTAACCTTCGTTTTTTTTGGAATGCCCGAGCTAAATGAAACACTGAAGATCGATCCTGCCCTAGCACAGAGGGTTGCCGTACGTCATTCATTAAGCCCCTTTGACCAAGTGACGACGGCAGATTATATCAAGTTTAGATTAAATTATGCAGGGGTCAGCCATTCAATTTTTACAGATGCTGCAATGATTCGCGTCCATGAATATTCTAAAGGTGTTCCAAGGCTTATTAATGTAGTCTGTGACAACGCCTTATTTGAGGGATACGTTCGCCATATGTCCCCACCTATCGACATAGATGTTATTGATAACGTAGCCAGCGATTTGTCATTAGAACTTTAATTAACGTTTGGCCTTTATGGAATAATCTGAAAAATCTTCTGACGAACCTTTTTCGTAAGCAAATCCGCAATACTCGCTTTCATCTTCCGTATAGCAGCTGCCGATGAAACCATCTACGGTTTGACCATTTTTTAGGACGTAACTTGAGATGGTAAAAATGCAGTCGCGATTTTGAAATACGTTGCTGTATGCGTATACATCATAATTTTCAAAGGTGGTTTTTGGTGCGCTAACTGTTTTTGTGTTTAACTTGAAGGTAACCTGCGAAGAGCTGATTGATTCCACATCCAATTTTTTCGGCATTGTATAACCTAGGAAAGAATCGCAATCATTTGAAATTTTTTCATAGGTACCGATGTATTCGTTTCGGCTTTTATAGATAAAATACTCATCACCATAATTATCAGTTATTGACGCAGGAGCCGTGGCGTTGTTTGTGTTTTCCGATGATTCTGTTGAATCGGAACTGTTTACAGGGCCACCTGCATCAAGTAGATCCTCATAGGTGAGGTTGTCATTCGAAGAGCCGCTTTTATCATCATTGTCTGATCCGGAACAGGCAGTTAAAAATAACAAAGATAATAAAATAACAGAAATCCTTTTCATAAAAACCTCCGGAATATGGATTTTAGGGAACGTTAGTAATTGCCGGCAGGGAATTATCCTCGCCGAGTTTTTGTCTTGTGAATATAAACGTTGTACGTCCATCTTCATATGTTGCCACATCGGGGTGAACCAAAACCTGTGTTGGAGCGTATGCCGGAAAAACACCATCGCCCGTTCCAATGCCATATGGTATTTCGGTCGTACCGCTGTTTAATGCATTTTCTATGAGGATCCATTGGTCCTCGTTAGGAGATCTAAATGCAAACGCACCATTTGTCGGATCATTAACATCCCCGGCAAATACGCGTCCTGCGGTGAGCACCGCCTGGTCGTAGGCCTTTAGATAATCTTCTTCTAATGTGCCCATGCCACCACGGCTTGATGCTGCATCAAAGTATGTGTAGCTGGAATCATTTGGATTGACCGGTGAGAATTGATAAACACCCAATATCTCATCATGTGCATTAACAACGGTATCATATTTTGAACAGGGTTCATCGTAGTAATAGTCACTTGAATTAACCTTAACATTTTTAAAAAGCCCCGGATTGTTTTCACCATCAATTAAATCGATTCGATTTTTTACAACCGATGCAACGGCCCTACCGGTTATACTTGTACTTGTAAGTTTAACGTTTCCGTTATCATCGGTTTCGGCCTCTGATTGTAGTTGGCCTCGGGCTTCACCGATTAAAATTTTAATCAAACTTTGAGGGGCAACGACAACCTTGAAAATATCTTCTTGTTTGACACCATCGATATAGTGATAAATATACGCAACCCCACACTTGTAGGTATCAAGAAGGGCTCCGCTTCCTGCCTCAAAGCTGTCATAATCTTCTCTATATGAAAAATCGACAACATCAATATCATCCGTTTCGAATGTTAGTGTTTGACCCGCGAAATCTTTAATACTTCCATCTTCATTATATATGACAAGCTCGTCTCTCCCCCAATCCACACCCCCTAATGCCAGATAATATGTCTTGGTGGCCTCAACGATTGGGGTTTCATCAGAGCTTGATGAATCGGTTTCATCTACGGCGTTTTGAACAATTCCGAACGGATCTACAAGATCCATGCATGATATAGTTGAAAATGTGAATAGTAGGCACATCAATAATTTTGTTTTTTTCACTTAAAACCCCTTCTATCATTCTATTACCAGTTCTTTTACTGAAATACAATAGGAGTTGTTTCTAATGATAATTGACTTAAAAACGGTGCTCTGATACTTTGGGTTAGTAAATTTAAGGGGAGAATCATGAAATATACAGCGGTTAAGGGAATGTACGATATTTTGCCACCAGAGAGCGATCTGTGGCAGATAATCAATAGTAAGGCAAAAGAGGTCTTTTCAACATATGGATATAAGGAAATTTTGACCCCAATAGTCGAAAAAACCCCGCTTTTTGTGCGAAGTGTTGGAGAATCCACATCCATCGTTGAAAAAGAGATGTACTCCTTTGAGGATAGAAATGGGGATCCATTAACCCTTCGCCCAGAGGGAACGGCCTCGGTTGTCAGGGCCTATGTTCAAAACAAGGTCTATGCGGAGGAGCCGATTGCCAAATTTTATTATTCTGGTCCGATGTTTCGATACGAACGCCCACAAAAGGGTAGAAATCGCCAGTTCTATCAGATTGGTGTTGAGGCGTTTGGTGTTGATAGCGCCTTAATCGATGCCGAAACAATATCAATGGGCAATCGGTTCTTGGCCGAGCTTGGCCTTGCAGGTTATAAGATTGAAATTAATTCATTGGGTTGTCCTGAATGTCGTCCAACTTATCTGGAAAAATTTGAAAATTTCTTGGATAAGGTTATGGACGATCTTTGCGATGATTGTAAACGTAGGGCGATAAAAAATCCAATGCGTGTTCTAGATTGTAAGGAAGAAAAGTGCGGTAAACTTTTAAAGGATGCACCACTAGTTGGCGATTATCTATGCAAGGCTTGTGATGAACATTTTGAACGGGTGAAGGGTACACTTGAAGGGCTGAATGTTGATTTTATCGTAAATCAAAAGATTGTTCGAGGTCTTGATTACTATATGCGTACCGCATTTGAAATTACAACAGACAAGCTTGGGGCACAGAATGCAATATTAGCAGGCGGGCGTTATGATGGTCTTGTTAAGGGGCTTGATGGGCCAGATATCCCCGGTATTGGTTTTGCGCTGGGCGTGGAGCGCTTGAGTTTGCTTTTAATGCAGGAGGTCCCAGAGGTTTTACCCAAGGTCAAAGAGCCCGTATTTTTTGCGCTCCTCTGTGAAGATGCGGTTAAAAGGGTTATGCCGATCATTGATACTATTCGTCGCGACGGTGTAATCGTAGAGTTGGACTACGCATGCAAATCATTAAAAAGTCAGATGAGAAGGGCGGACAAATTACATTCTCATTCGGTTGTTATAATTGGTGAAGAAGAGTTAAAAAATAACAAGGCAGTCATTCGTGATATGAAGTCAAAGGAACAAATAGAAGTTGCGATTGATAAAATCCCATATCGCTTTGTTGAAATTGGAGGATAAGTCTATGTCATTGCGAGCGAAGCGAAGCAATCTCCGGTAAGTACTTGAATTTTGGAGATCCCTGCCTGCCGGCAGGCAGGGCCACGTCGCGGAGCCTGTCCTGAGTGAAGTCGAAGGGCTCCTCGCGATGACATAAAGTATAAAAAAATGCAAAAGTTTATAAACGAAATCAAAAAAACACATCATTGTAATCAATTAGTATCGGACAATGCCGGTGAAGAAGTCGTCCTAATGGGATGGGTTCACACAAGGCGCGACTTGGGAAAGCTAATATTTATCGATCTTCGCGACCGTGAAGGAATAACTCAGGTTGTCTTTAATCCGGAGATAGGGAAAACGTTGCACGAGGTTGCAAAGACCCTTCGCATGGAGGATGTCATCGGCATCAAGGGCAAGGTGATGAAGCGGCCAGATCCTAACAAGGATATGGTGACCGGAGAGATCGAAATATTAGTTGATTACTTCGAAATATTATCCAAGGCCAAAACCACACCATTTGTTATCGAGGATGATGTGGATGCATCTGAAGAACTTCGTTTGAAATATAGATATCTCGATCTAAGACGTCCGGTTTTACAAAAGATTTTAAAAACCCGTCACCATGCAGCGCAGATTGCAAGAAGCTATCTTTCAGAAAATGGTTTCATCGAGGTGGAGACACCTGTCTTGACAAAGAGTACCCCTGAAGGGGCGAGGGACTACATCCTTCCTTCACGTGTTTCAAAGGGTAAGTTTTATGCCCTTCCGCAATCACCTCAGTTGTTCAAACAACTCCTCATGATTTCTGGATTAGAGCGATATTTTCAACTTGCCAAATGTTATAGGGACGAAGACCTGCGCGCGGATCGCCAGCCGGAATTTACACAAATTGACTGTGAAATGTCCTTCGTAAATGAAGAAGATATCTACAATATTATGGAGGGGATGATTACTAAAATATGGAAGGATATCAAGGGGGTAGAGCTGAAAAGGCCATTTGATAGAATTACCCACGCCGAAGCAATGCATGATTATGGCACCGATCGCCCCGATAGAAGGATTCCGTGGAAGTTAAAGGATCTGACAATCTTATTTAAGGAATCCGATTTTAAGGTTTTTAAATCCGTTGAGGAATCCGGTGGCAAAATAAAGGGAATGAATGTTCAGGGGAGGGCCGATTTGTCACGCAAGGTTTTGGATGGATTGACCGAGTTTGTTAAAATTTACGGCGCAAAAGGTTTGGCGTGGTTGAAATTTAAGGACAATGAGTGGCAGGGCTCCGTTGCGAAATTTTTATCGGATAAGGAAAAAGATGGTTTGAAAAATATGTTAAATGTTTCGGAGAACGATCTTATCCTTATCGTGGCCGATGGTGCAAAGACCGCCGATGATGCAATGGGAAACCTGCGCCTGCATTTGGGAAAAGAGCTTGGCGTTATCGATGATAAACATATTGATGTCCTATGGGTGGTTGACTTTCCGCTTTTTGAATATAACGCGGGTGAAAAACGTTTTGTTTCCGTTCATCATCCATTTACATCACCTAAGATAGAAGATCTGCCGTTGCTAAAATCGGATTCCGGCAAAGTAAGGTCTAACGCCTACGATATGGTCTTGAATGGAAATGAAATCGGCGGCGGATCGATTCGTATCCATAATGCCGAGATCCAATCGCAGGTATTTGATGTATTGAAAATCTCCAAAAAAGAGGCACAAGAAAAGTTCGGATTCTTACTTGAGGCCCTAAGTTTCGGTGCTCCACCACATGGCGGTGTTGCATTTGGTTTTGACAGGATCGTTATGCTTTTAGCTGGAACCGAAAATATTCGCGATGTCATCGCGTTTCCAAAAACAACCAGCGCATCGTGTCTCATGACAGATGCTCCATCAGATGTCAGCGACGCTCAACTAAAGGAGCTGGGGATAAAATTATGTTAAAGAAATTATTGTTGAATTGTTTTATTGCTCTATTATTGGTTCTGTTCGCGAAGGATCTTTTTGCCTATGATAATCTTATGGCAAACGGTCCCGCAACGCTTTCTTCCGGTTTACCCTTGATCTCGGTTTTGACCTCCCCGAACCGATTTTTTACGGCATAAAATTTGACTGGGGGGTTCACGATCGAGTGCAGCTGGGCCTTAGTGCATCATCCTTTATAATATTTAATACAGTTGGTGTTAATTCACTTTTTAATATTTTAAGATCAAACAACGAATCCCATTTTGTAAGTTTATATGTGAACCCGTGGGCCCTGAACTTTAATAGTTTTCTTGTTGATGATGATAGTACGGAGGATGATTGGAATATAGGAGGTGCCTGGTTTTTTGTAATACAAACGGGGGTGGGATATGAATATAAGTTTGGTGAAGAAAAAAGAGGAGGGGTCTATATTAAGGCAGGTCCCGATTATTTGATTGGCGGAAATGTGGATGGTTATTTTTTCGGCACATTTGGTACAGATGTTGTTTTACTTAGTATAAAATCTGGTTTTCACCATATGCTTGGTAATAGTTTTTCTTTAGGCATTGAGCCGTCCTTTAATTATGTTCTTAATAGCCAGGATTACGACAATGAACTCACAGTATCGAAATTTGGATATGCTGGAAAGATTTATTTGTCTTGGGGATTTTAAAGGGATCTTTTATGGATCAACCCAGCCTATTTACTTATGTACAAATTCCGGGAACACACACTTTAATTGCCCTTGCCTTGACATGACGAATAATCGCATTTTTGGTTGCATCCTAAGCGCCAGCCAGAGGCTGGTCCCCGCCAGCCATCATATAAGGAGATATGAAGGCGGGCTGGAACCTTCGGCTGAAACGCTAGTGAGTCGAGGGGTTCATATTTCCAGATTGTGCATTTGGTGCAATGGATTTTTTGCTGGTGCATTTGGTGCAATTATGTTATTCGTGGTGCAATTGATGAAAACTTAATTGAAAGGTGATAATATGTCGGCAAAATTAATCTATCCTGAAAGAGAATCGAAGCATCTCGAGTTCAAATCAACGGTGCCAAAGTTTCAGCTTTTGGTTAAAACCTGCATTGCTTTTGCCAATGGTTCCGGGGGCAGGATTGTTATTGGTATTGATGATGACACACACGAAATCATAGGTATAACCGATAAAACAAGAGATAAGCTTTATGATGGATTTCCCAATAGTCTCTATGATGCAGCAAGTCCCAATTTATTTGCTCAAATTTATGAAAAAAATTTCAATGGTAAATCCGTTTTGATTATTGAAATTCCTTCCGGTTTTAAAAAGCCGTATTTTCTGAAAAAAGAGGGTATTCCAAATGGCGTTTACCTTCGCGTCGGTTCCAGCACGAGACGAGCCAATCAGGAATATGTGGAGGACCTGATTAGAGAAAAACATCGAATGACATATGATGAAGAAACAATACCGGCCACCATAGATGCGTTGTCAAATGATTTGATTAAAGCATTTTATAAATTGCAGCCTACAAAGAAAAGACTTCTGGGTGATAAGCTGATTTCGCCTCAACTGGCCTATATTGAGAAATACCAACCTACAGTTGCGGGCATTATATTGTTTTGTGAAGAACCTCAAAAATATATACCTGAAGCAACTGTTATATGTACGCGATTTGATGATGAGACCGTTCGCAGCATTATTCAAACAGAAGAAATATCAGGTAACATTACAAAACAGATTGAAACAACCTATAACTTGCTGCAATCATGGCTTAAAAGAGACTATAAACTAAAGGGTACTAAAATGAAGGGTCATTTGCCGGTTCCGGGCGAAGCGTTGAGGGAAGCAATTATAAATGCATTAATCCACCGTAAATATTCAATTCCTGGTGCGACAAAGATAGCCGTATTCAGTAACCGTCTGGAAATATTCAATCCGGGCTGTTTCCCGGGTCTTGTTGATATCAATAATCTTGGAGATGGTACCACATATCTACGAAATCCTGTAATAGCCCGTATAGCACACAAGATGGGTTTAATCGAGAAGCTGGGTTCAGGAATACGCCTGATCTTTGATAGTTGTAAGGCAGTAGGTCTGAAAATTCCAAGATACAATGAAGATGGTGATTTCGTAAAAGTTACTTTCAGATTTGAACTAGAGAAAAATATTCAAAAAACCGATAAAGAAAGCATCCTAATCCTGGCAAATACGAAAAAAGATTTCACTATTAACGATGTTATGAATTTTTTAGGAGTTTCACGTAACACAGCTACGAGAAAACTGAATAAGCTGATCCAAGAAGAAAAAATACTCCGGTATGGTAAGGGACCGTCAGTTAGATTTAGAAAAAGACAAACTTTATGACGACTTTAGGAAGAATGGACCAAATGCAAAGCTGTGCGCTCAATTACTAAATTAGCGTGCTTTTAAAAGCCTTCCTTCTAACGGCGACGTTGGATATTTTTAAAATGAAGACGATGTTGCTGAAATGGAATTTAATCAACCAACCGTTCCCCAGTTCTTCGGCATTGCGGCTGTGGA
>CAZHVX010000073.1:0-10178 GCA_964536295.1 uncultured Pseudomonadota bacterium | reverse complement strand
CGGACTCAGAATGACACGATAGTCAACAAAATGTATTTTCCACCACTCCCATAATTGTTTCCATTCCTTAATCTCCCTCTCCCTTCAGCCAGAGGCTGATCCGCCTTTGGCGGAAAGGGGGCGGTAGGCGTGGGTGGCAATAGTTTTATTTACTATACGATTGTAAAAAACTTGTAACTCCTTGTCAATACAAGCCTATTAATGTATTATGGCCCGCATATGGAAAAAAAAACAGCATTAAAAATACTTTTTTTGGTATTACCGATAGTATTTATCGGATGTTATCATCCAACAAAGGCCTATACCGTCAAATCCTACAAGAATCAAAAAGTTTTTATACAAAATTCAGGGAGTTATCGTGTTGGTAGATTATCGGAAAAGTGGGTAAAAAAATCGGTTGGTGTAAAGGTTGTTAATTTCTTTAATGAAGAAACAGCGAGTTCCGTTGCTACAACTGCATATTGTGGAGATTACTTTGAAGATCAATCAGCGCGGGTGTTAAGTAGTCAGCTTATGTCATCTCTTACAAATCGAAAAATTGTTTCTTACGAAAAACTTCAGTTAGATGAGAGGGGGGCCGTAAGGACCATCTCCACAGCTGAGCTGGATGGAGTTTCATTTAAGCTAGATACGGTGGTTATTTCCAAGGATTGCTGTGTTTTTGATTTTATCTACATAGCGCCAATTGAAACTTATGATTTGGCGGTAAAAGATTTTGAATCGTTTTTTAAGGCGTTTCAATACTAGTGACGCGACAATCTAATTTTTATCCGCCTGGGGCGGATGGAAATTGAATTTTACGGATACTTGTGCTGTAGACAACAGTTAATAATTAAATTATCGAAGTACTAGCCAGGGAAAGATATGCCCGCACCACTTGTAAGAAAAAATTTATTTGAAAAAATAGTCTACCTAGTTATTTCTGCTGGCCAAACATTTCTTTCATTTACGGAATATCTAGGGGGCGTGACCAAATTATCCGCAAAAACTATCTATAATATTTTGCAATTAAAAATAGATGGTAGGGAATTTATTAACCAGTTCCTTAATATTGGAAACAGATCATTTGCAATTGTGATGTTGATCGCGGTTTTTACCGGCATGGTTATGGCCCTGCAGTTGGCGATTGGTCTAAAACGATTTGGCCTGGGGCTCTACATAGGGCAGGTCGTAGGGTTGTCGATAGTTCGCGAGCTTGGGCCAGTTTTAACATCGGTTATGATTGCAGCTAGATGTGGTTCGGGGATGGCGGCGGAGATTGGATCCATGGTCGTTACAGAACAGGTTCTTGCCATCGAGGCGATGGGGGCAAACCCCGTCAGAAAACTTGTGGTCCCAAGAGTCTTGGCCACGGTTATTGCGGCACCCCTACTAACGGTGATGGCTAATATTGTTGGTTTGATTGGTGCGATGTTTGTTGCGGTTATGGAAACGGGTGTGACGGCAAGTTTTTTTTTCGCACAGGTTAGTAAAATCGTTCGAATAGATGACTTTGCAAGCGGAGTACTTAAAACGTTTTTCTTCGGATTCTTTATTGCGGTTATTGCCTGTTACCAGGGGCTAAGAACGAGTGGTGGAACGGCGGGCGTTGGTTATTCAACTACGCGTGCAGTTGTTTACAGTTCGATTGTGATATTTATTTCAGATTTTTTTCTAACTAAACTTATTTTATTGTTTTAATATGAAACCAATAATTGAATTTAAAAATGTTCATAAAGCTTTCGGATCACATAGGGTCTTGGCTGGGCTTGATCTTGAAATCTATGAAGGGGAGACAATCACAATTATTGGGGGTAGCGGAAGCGGTAAAAGCGTTT
This sequence comes from uncultured Pseudomonadota bacterium, assembly GCA_964536295.1. Classification (GTDB taxonomy): domain Bacteria; phylum UBA10199; class UBA10199; order CAZHVX01; family CAZHVX01; genus CAZHVX01. Next base: position 8,361 of record CAZHVX010000073.1, on the reverse strand, counting down.
TATTAAAGCTGCTTCTTGGTGTGATGACTCCTGACAAAGGGAATATATATTTCTATGGCAAAGATGTGACGAAGATGAAAGAAGAAGCTCTGAGAAATATGCGTAAACAAATTGGTATGCTTTTTCAGGGAGCGGCCCTTTTTGACTCACTAACGGTGGCCGAGAATATAGCCTATCCACTTAAAGAGCACTTTAAATATCCAAGGGATAAAGAGAAGCAGATAGTTGGGGACTGCCTAAAACTAATAAGTTTAGATGGAATTGAGGATATGATGCCGGCTGATTTGAGTGGCGGTATGAAAAAACGAGTTGGACTTGCCAGGGCCATTGCAACGAGTCCCAAGGTTATTTTATATGATGAGCCAACCACAGGTCTTGATCCTGCAAATACAAAACGGATTAATAATCTAATTATCGATATGCAAAAAAAATTAAAGGTTACATCTGTTATAGTGACTCACGATATGGCAAGCGCATTTGCTGTTACTGATAGGCTTGCAATGCTAGACCAGTGCCGGATTGCCTTTGTTGGAACAAAAGAAGAAACAAAGAGATCAAGCAACCTGGTTGTTAGAAATTTTATCGATGGGAACATCGGTGAAGAATATATAAACTTGTAAATAATGGGGTGGTTATGAATAAAGAACAAATTATGCAAATAAGAGTTGGAGTTTTCGTGTTTTTGGGACTTCTCTTGGCGATGCTTGTAATATTTATGTTAAGTAGTGAGCATCGGTTATTTGCAAAACACTACAGGCTGACAACGTCATTTGAAAACATTAGCGGTCTATCTGTGGGTGCAAAAGTGCAGCTGGCGGGCGTCAACGTGGGTTATGTTGATGCGATTCATTTTCCTATGGATGCCGAAGTTAAAAGAGTAGACGCCATGTTGAAAATTAATACTGATTTTCAAACAAAGATTCGCGAGGATTCGGTTGCAATCATTAATACCCAGGGACTTTTGGGGGATAAGTATATCCTTATAAGTGTAGGTAGCGCAAGCCGCGTGATTTTGAAGGATGGTGACCGTATCGAATCCAGAAGTGGCACTTCTGTTTTGGCATTGGCTGAAAAGGGTGGAGAGATAATGGAGGATATCGGAAGTGCGGCTAAGGCAATAAGGGAAGTTATGGAGAGTGTAACTGGTGGTGATGGCAAATCTGATTTTAAGGCATTGATTAAATCCGCAAGGCGTATTGCAGAAGATGCCCAGAAGGGAGATGGCTTAATCAATGCACTGGTTTATGATCCAAAGGGGAAGGAAATATTGAATGATATGTCTGATAGTCTCAGGGCGTTGAAAAACATTTTAGGTTCCGTGGAAGAAGATAGTGAACAAAAGGGCAGGATTGCAAATATTGTGGAGAATTTGGAAGCAGCATCAATCAACTTGAAATTAGTTACAGAAAAGATAGAAAGAGGAGAGGGTACGGTTGGTGGACTTATTCAGGATCCCACCATTTACTATGATTTAAGAACCCTCTTTGGAAGGGCAAGCAGAAGTGAGATGTTGAAGATGATTGTTAGGTCTAACCTAAAGTCCAGAGAGAAGAAGATGTTGAAGGATTAGCGCATAATGGGAGTGGTGGAAAATATATTTTGTTGATGTATGTGTCATTCTGAGTCAGCCAGCGGCTGACGAAGAATCCAGCGAATTCAACTTGTTAGCTCTGGATCCCTGCCTGCGGCAGGCAGGCTTCATTCGCCTTTGGCGAATTCAGGATGACAAAATGTATTTTCCACCACTCCCATAATGTGATAGAATTGAAAGTAACAAATCAATTAATAGATAGGAGTTAAATATGGCTCAGGAAAAGAAAGAAATTAGGGTAAAGACCTCTAAACATGATTTAATGGATTATATTGCCTCCAGGCATGATGCAAGAACCTACAAGGAGTTGAACTGGGAGGGAACCCTTACGGATTATCTTGATATCGTTGAGAAAAATCCGTTGGTTGCCAGGACGGCATATCAGAGAATGCATGATATGATTTTGTCGTATGGTACCGAGGAATATTCGGAATATAAGAAAAAGATCGTGCACTATAAATTTTTTGAAGATCCAGTCGCTCATGGCAAAGATGCGTTATTCGGCTTAGATGTCCATCTGATGAAATTGGTGGATATATTCCAATCTGCGGCAAGGCTTTATGGAACCGAAAAGAGGATTATCCTTCTCCACGGTCCGGTTGGCTGTGCCAAATCAACACTGACTAGATTGCTGAAAAAGGGATTAGAGGCATATTCCAAAATAGATGAGGGTGCGCTTTATACCTACAGTTGGGTGAAAAATGAACTGGTTGATGAAAAGAAAATTTTTGGTGCAGCAATTGAGATTCCATGTCCAATGCATGAAGAGCCACTCCACCTGATACCCGTTGAATTAAGGAAAGATGTCCTTGATAAGATAAATAAGAAATTGCCAGCTGATAATAAAATACATGTAGAGGGTGAGTTATGCCCATCGTGTAGATATATCTACGCTGAGCTATTGAGGGTATATGATGGTGATTGGCTAAAGGTTATGGAGCACATCAAGGTGAGAAGGATGATTCTCTCTGAAAAGGACCGTGTTGGTATTGGAACCTTCCAGCCAAAGGATGAAAAAAACCAGGATTCAACAGAACTCACCGGCGATATTAACTATAGGAAGATAGCGGAGTTTGGTTCTGATTCAGATCCGCGTGCCTTTAATTTTGATGGAGAGTTTAATATTGCAAACCGCGGTATCATTGAATTCATCGAGGTTTTGAAGCTTGATGTGGCGTTCCTCTATGATTTGCTTGGTGCCTCTCAGGAACACAAGATTAAACCAAAGAAATTTGCGCAGACCGACATCGACGAGGTTATAATCGGCCACACCAATGAACCTGAATACAAAAAATTGCAGAATAATGAATACATGGAGGCCTTAAGAGATAGAACTATAAAAGTTGATATTCCTTACATTACGAAGCTTTTTGAAGAAAAAAAGATTTACGAAAGAGATTTCGGTCCCGATGTTGTTAGAGGAAAACATATTGCTCCACATACACTAGAGATGGCCGCAATGTGGGCGGTTCTAACCCGACTTGAAGAGCCAAAGAAAGCCAACCTTACATTGATGCAAAAGCTAAAGCTCTATGACGGCAAGACTTTGCCGGGGTTTACCGAAGATAATGTTAAGGAACTTAGAAAAGAAACCACGCGTGAGGGAATGGAGGGGATGTCACCCAGATATATCCAAGATAAGATTTCCAACTGTTTAGTCGCCGATCTTGGCGGTGGGTGCGTTAACCCATTTATGGTTTTAAATTCGCTTGAAAGTGGAATCAGACATCACTCACTGCTAAAAAATGAGGAACAGAAGAAACGTTACAGAGAACTTCTCTCCGTTGTTAAAGAAGAATATGAAGATATCGTGAAAAACGAGGTTCAAAGGGCGATCAGTGCCGATGAACAGGCCATCAGTCGCCTATGTGCTAACTACATTGATAATGTTAAGGCATATACACAGAGCGAAAAGGTCAAAAATAAATATACGGGCCAGGACGAAGAGCCGGATGAAAGGCTTATGCGCTCCATCGAAGAAAAAATCGATATACCAGAGATCAGAAAAGATGATTTCAGGCGCGAGGTTATGAACTACATAGGTGCATTAGCTGTAGAGGGTAAACAATTTGATTACAGGACAAATGAGAGATTGTATCGTGCATTGGAATTGAAGCTTTTTGAGGATCAAAAGGATACAATCAAATTAACAAGTCTGGTCTCAAGTGTTATTGATAAAAATACACAGGAAAAGATCGATGTTGTTAAATCACGTTTAATCAAAAACTATGGTTACTGTGATGTGTGTGCAACAGACATCCTGAATTTCGTTGCGTCAATTTTTGCTAGAGGTGATGCAAAGTCCGGTAGTAAATAAAGGGAGTGGTGGAAAATGGCTGTTTCTGTCATCCCCGCGAAAGCGGGGATCCATAACATCTTGAAATTACTGGATTCCCGCCGGAGTTTACCCTCGCCCCCGCCTGCGCGAGGGTAAACTCCGGCGGGGGCGGGAATGACAATTTTTGAAAAAACACCATTTTCCACCACTCCCATAAAGGATACAAATGGCAGCTAAGATAGATAGAGATTTAGGCCGCTTCAAAAAAATAATCAGAGGAAGGGTAAGAAAGGAACTACGAAAGTTTATCTCAAACTCTGAATTGATTGGAAGGAAGGGCAAGGATCTTATCAGCATTCCGATCCCTCAGATTGATATCCCTCATTTTGTCTACTCAGATAAGCAAAAGGGTGGTATTGGGCATGGTGATGGCGAGGCGGGTGATCCAACGCAGGGTGATGGTGAGGGTGCATCCAAGGCAGGGAACGCGCCGGGTGATCATCTCATGGAAGTCGACCTGACATTTGAAGAGTTGGCTGAGATTCTGGGCGAGGAATTGGAGCTTCCAAAGATTGAACCAAAGGGTAACAAGGAGATCGAGGATAAGAAATACAAATATTCTGGTATCTCTCCAGTGGGGCCTCAATCCCTAAGGCACTTTAGAAGGACCTTCAAAAGGGCCCTTAGAAGGCACATTATCTCTGGGCAGTATGATCCAGAAAATCCTGTAATAATTCCAACACGCGCTGATCAAAGATATAAGTATAGAAAAGAGATAGAGGAACCCCAGGCCAAGGCGGTTATCATCTACATGATGGATGTGTCTGGTTCAATGGGGGGTGAACAAAAAGAGACCGTTAGATTAGAGGCGTTTTGGATTAACACCTGGCTTAAATCTCAATATAAGGACCTGGAAACACGCTATGTTATTCACGATGCCGTTGCCCGCGAGGTTGATGAAGATACGTTTTTTAAAACACGAGAGAGCGGCGGTACGATTATTTCATCTGCGTATAAGCTTTGCGCAAAGATAATTGAAGAGGACTACGATTCGTCGAACTGGAATATATATCCATTTCATTTTTCAGATGGTGATAACTGGTCTGGGAGCGATACCGATGAATGCATGAAGATTCTTGAAAGTCAGCTTTTTCCAGTTTCAAATGTTTTTTGTTACGGTCAGGTTGAAAGCGAGTATGGAAGCGGTCAGTTTTTAAGGGATCTTCTTGATAAGTTTCCATCACATGAACAATTGATAACTTCAAAGATCGAAAATAAAGATGCAATACCAAAATCTATTAAAGATTTTTTGGGTAAGGGTAAGTAAAAATGTCATTACCTCCAGAGCTATCAAAATGGCGGGATATAATTAAGCGGCATGCCGAAGATTGTAACCTGGATTTTTTTGACGTAATCTTCGAGATGGTTGACTGGAAGCAGATCAACGAAATTGCTGCATATGGCGGCTTTCCCAGTCGTTATCCTCATTGGCGCTTTGGGATGGAGTATGAAAGGCTTTCAAAGTCTTATGCATACGGGCTATCTAAGATATACGAAATGGTTATAAATAATGACCCGTGTTATGCATACCTACTACATGCCAATAATCTTGTGGATCAAAAGTTGGTGATGGCGCATGTTTATGGCCACTGCGATTTTTTCAAAAACAATAAGTATTTTGAGCATACCGATCGCAAGATGATCGACAAAATGGGGAATCATAAGACCCAGATTGAAATGCTGATCAATCGATATGGTTTGGAAAAAATAGAGGGCTTCATGGATGCGTGCCTCTCTATAGAAAACCTTATCGATTACAATGCTCCAGGAATAAAAAGACCTGTTTCTAAAAGGCCAGTTGGTTTTACTGAAGAAGAGGCCATAAAGGTTGTAAAGAAGCTTCGAAGCAAACAGTACATGGATAAATTTATTAATCCAATTGATTTTTTAGAGGAGCAAAAAAAGACAATTGAAGAAGAACTTGCCAAGGAAAAAAGATTTCCCGAGCATCCGCAACGGGATGTCCTAAACTTCTTACTTGAGTATGCCCCGCTTGAGTCCTGGCAACGTAAAATGCTGGCTATCGTGAAAGAAGAGGCCTACTATTTTGCTCCGCAGGGACAAACCAAGGTAATGAACGAAGGGTGGTCCGTGTATTGGCACAGTAAGATAATGACGCGCAAGATTTTGGATGCCAGTGAGATCATCGATTATGCAGACCATCACTCCGGGACCCTGGCTATGGCCCCTGGCTCATTAAATCCATATAAACTAGGTGTAGAGCTATTTAGGGACATAGAGGATAGATGGAACAAGGGGAAATTTGGCAAGGAATACGATGACTGCGACGATATGGTGGCCAAGAAAAAATGGGATAGAAAGCTTGGAAAGGGTATCGATAAGATCTTTGAAGTTAGAAAATTATATAATGACATCAACTTTATTGATACATTTTTAACCCCTGAATTTTGTGCAAAAGAAAAATTGTTTATTTTTGCTTACAATATCAAGTCTGATCAATATGAAATAGCATCACGCGAATTCAATAAAATCAAGCAACAGCTTTTATTCCAACTTACGAACTTTGGTAATCCGATAATTGAGGTTGTTGATGGTAACTATGGAAATAAGTCAGAACTGATGTTGAAACACGTTCATGAAGGTATTGATCTGAAATTCGACTATGCACAGGAAGTATTGAAAAATTTAAATAAAATCTGGCAGCGTCCGGTTAACATCGCAACGGTTGTGGAGGGGACTCCAAAGATTCTTTCATTTGATGGCGAAAAGCATAAGGAATTCCATCCATAATAATATAAAACATGCTTATCTTTGTAATATCAATTATAATTGGTTTCGTGGCCCTTTTTTTCGGTGCCAATTGGCTTGTTAAGGGCTCATCATTTGTTGCGCGAATCTATGGTGTAAGGCCCATGATAATTGGCTTGACGGTTGTCGCTTTTGGAACATCTGCCCCTGAATTTGTTGTAAGCGTTAATGCCGGCATTTTGGGGCAATCGTCGATTACTGTAGGAAATATAATTGGAAGCATCATTGCAAACTCCACGCTAATTTTAGGAATATCCGCACTTATAAAACCTCTTAAAATTGAAACGAAGCTATTTAAAAAAGAGATGCCACTGCTAATTTTAAGCCAGGTGTTGTTTATTGTATTTATATGGAATGGTTCGGTTAGCAGGCTAGAGGGTGCTGTTCTATTCTTGGGTTTTATGTTGTTTGTTTGGTACTGTATCAAACAGGCGATGAATGTTTCATCCAAGGAAAAACAAAGATTAGAACTAGAATATAATGAACATCTAAGCCGTGGCGGCAAAAGCGTTTCAATAAACGCGCTTCTGATTATTGTTGGTTTGATTGCATTAGTTGTTGGATCTCATTTTGTTGTCTATGGCGCGATAGGGCTGGCAAATATATTTGCCATTCCGGCATTTATGATAGCAGCATCAGTTGTGGCTTTTGGCACATCCCTTCCAGAGCTCGCAGCATCTACAGTTGCGGCATGGAGGAATGAGCATGATATAAGCGTTGGTAATGTGCTGGGGTCAAATATATTTAATATTATGTTATGTATAGGAATTGCGGCTATAATTGTTCCATTCTCATTGGAATCCAATGCGATAAAGGCAGATATTTTGATTATGTTTGTTATTACGTTAATTTTAAGTTTGTTTATGCTTACAAAGAAAACAATAACACGATTAGAGGGTGTGTTGTTGTTGGTTATCTATTCAGGATATATTTATTACCTTTTCTTTTTAAATGATAAAAATATTTTTAATTTCTAATCAGCTTTTTCACGATTAACTATTCTTATTGCTGTAAAACCAATAATTGGAAGCAGGATCATAGAACTAACTAAGCCAAGGAGCGTCTCTTTGATGTAAAATGCTATAAAAATATTAAAAAGAGCTATTCCAAAGTAGAACAATGGGCCCAAAAGCGCCTGTCCATTGAATCTTTTTGCTCCAGTTTCATGCCAGCACTCAGGTGTACATACAAATCTATCCACTACATAGAAAGCAGCGATTATGCACAATGATACAATAAACCAGCCGAGATAGTTTGATATAGGTACACCGAAGTATACTCCTCCATTGGGGTAATAGTAGATTTTACCTAAGAACCATTTTTCTCCAAGGTTTGCCACTGGATCAATAATTACATCAAGTATGGTGGTTAAAAGGGCGGCAAAGAGGATTGTTGTTGCAGGATGTAGTAATTTTACGTGATAGCCAAAACGTAAATTATGTTTGATTGGATGAATGAAAAATTTCGCCATTATAAATGACGCATAGGATAGGAAGCTGTAGGATATTGAATCCCAGACCGGTACTCCAAAAAATACAAGTTCACCTTCAAATGCATCATATAAATATTTGTAATCGCCATATGGGATTCCATAATTTATTGATAGATATTCGGAAATAAATGCTATCACATATCCGATAACCAACCAAATAAGTGTTTTTTG
>CAZHVX010000072.1:7661-10192 GCA_964536295.1 uncultured Pseudomonadota bacterium | reverse complement strand
GTAACCCATTGAAAACAAAAGGTGTCGTTGCGAGGAGCCCTTCGACTCACTGACGTTCGCTCAGGATAAACTTCGCGACGCGGCAATCCCCTGTAAACACTTGATTACGTGGGATCCCTGCCTGCCGGCAGGCAGGGCCACGTCGGCCTTCGGCCTCCTCCCGCCTACGTCACCCGCCACCGCTAAAGCTATGGCGAGGCAAGAGGCTTCCTCCTTCGCTGAAGCTTCGGCGGACAAGTCGGCGAGGCAAGCGCGATGACAACAAAATTGGCACTTCAAAATCGTGAGTAGTTCCAAAATTTCAAAAAACTGGACATAAGTATTTGTAAATAAAGAAAAATTTCGTTGAGAAAAATGATATTTTCATATATGGGTTAAAATAGAGGGGAGGGAATAGGAGATGTAATATGTTGAAAAGAGCATTGTCCGTCCCCAAAGATTATCCCAAATTCTTAAAAGGTTTGAAAGAACGCATCCGTAAGGCTCAAGTCAAAGCAGCTCTATCCGTCAATTCAAAGCTGGTTATGCTATATTGGGACATAGGTCGGGATATCCTAAACCGCCAGAAAAAACAAGGTTGGGGGAGCAAGGTGATTGAACGCCTTTCCAGGGATCTTAAGGCCTCCTTTCCACATATGAAAGGGTTTTCAACCCGAAATCTTGTGTATATGCAGACATTTGCAAGGGCGTGGCCAAGAAAGCAATTTACGCAGCAGGTTGCTGCGCAAATCCCCTGGCATCACAATTGCGTCATTTTGGACAAAATTACATCCCCCCAAGAACGGGAATGGTATATACATGCTGTTATTGAATATGGCTGGAGTCGCCCTGTTTTGGTTCACCAGATTGAGAAGGGACTTTACAAACGTGAAGGAAAGGCAATAACAAATTTCAGTCGCAATCTTCCGAAACCACAATCTGAACTGGCGCAACAGATTCTCAAAGACCCCTATAATTTTGACTTTCTCAATTTCGGCAAAGATGTTGAAGAAAAAGAATTGGAAAGGGGATTGCTGGAACACCTGAAAGATTTTCTAGTTGAATTGGGCGTTGGTTTCGCTTTTGTGGGTAGCCAGTATCATCTGGAGGTTGGTGGGGACGATTTCTATATCGATTTACTTTTCTACCATTTGAGGCTTCGTTGTTACGTAATCATAGAACTCAAGGCGACCAAATTTCAACCAGAATACGCAGGTAAGATGAATTTTTATCTCTCGGCAGTAGATGATCTCCTCTGTCATCCAAATGACAAATCCAGCATTGGAATCATATTGTGCAAAACAAAGAATAGAGTGATTGCAGAATATTCGCTTCGTGACCACACTTGTCCGCCGTAGCTTTAGCGAAGGAGGATGAATGACTTGGAACTTATTTTCTCGATGCTCGGTGAAAAAGCTACGACAGAGATTACACAGGTTGAAGATTCGAAAGGAATGCCGAAGTTGCAGCACGATGCAAAGCGTGGCGGAGATATTGCGGGTGGTGCGAGGCGCAAACTCGAAAAAGAAATTAAACGTCCCGTTATTTCGAATAAGAACTTTCTCAACGAACCAGAAAATAGAAGATTGTTGAAAAAGAAGTAATTCTATGAAAATGTATGAGTATGCTTTTTGATTCAAACCGAAAGCTACAAATAAAAAAGGCCCCACTTTGGGAGCCCTTTTTTGTTTGTATGCCCGCCTACGCTAAAGCTTCGGCGAGGCCAAGAACCACTAAGCTCATTCTTCGCTAAGTGGTTCTATGGGGTGGCTGATGGGATTTGAACCCACGACATCCTGAGCCACAGTCAGGCGCTCTACCGCTGAACTACAGCCACCATAAACCCGCCTTCGGCGGGCAATAACCAAATTACAATTTCCAAGTAACAAACAAATACAGCCCCCCGATGTATATCGGGGAACACGCCAATCCGTGCAACAACAAGCGGGCCCAGCGCGACTCGAACACGCGACCCTCTGCTTAGAAGGCAGATGCTCTATCCAACTGAGCTATGGGCCCGCTTGTTGTTGCAACTTTCAAATTTCAATACTTAGTCCCGCCATTCGGCGGAATAGCAGCTTCTAAGCGCTGCGTTCGCATTCGCAACCGCACCACTAAGAATCTGCTAAAGGCAGATGCTTATAGTATCAACAAACAACTGTCAGCCAGAGGCTGATCCGCCTTCGGCGGAAGCTATGGGCCCGTTAAGCAGTTCTTCTAAAATTAAATTTTCAATCGCTTAGCCCCGACTATGCTTCGCACGTCGGGATAGCCATTTCTAAGCACTCCGTTCCGCCTCAGGTGGACCGGACTGCTAAGAACTGCCTAAAGGCAGATGCTCTATCTCCTGATTTGGCATCGTTTTTTGGAAGTAAAACGACAAAAAATGATTGGCCAAATCAAGGACCCGTCGAAGTTTTAACGTAGACGGGCAACTTCGCCCCGCCTTCGTCTAGACTTCGGCGAGGTTCTCAACGCGGCAAATGTTTTTTCTTTAGAAAAAACATGCCGACGTTGGAATATGGGCCCATATTTAATTATCAATAGTTTAC
>CAZHVX010000072.1:0-7561 GCA_964536295.1 uncultured Pseudomonadota bacterium | reverse complement strand
CGAGGTCCTCAACGCGGCGAATGTTTTTTCTTTGGAAAAAACATGCCGACGTTGGAATATGGGCCCATATTTAATTATCAATAGTTTACCCGCCTTCGTCCTGAGCGAACGAAGTGAGTCGAAGGACTTCGGCGAGGTCCTCAACGCGGCGAATGTTTTTTCTTTGGAAAAAACATGCCGACGTTGGGACATGTGAATAAGGCTTTATCAGTAAAAAATCAAGCTCAAAATAAACCCTGCAAAATCCGCTTCTTACGTGACTTGATTTATAGCACTATCCCCTCTCCAAACAACCAAAAAGGCCCTCCAGACAAACTTGGGGGGCCTTTTCATTATCTATAAAAAACATCTACTTCTCGACTATTTTTCCATATCTTCCAGCCGAACCTAGCACATTGATATTTTTGGCCTTATACATTTCGATTAATTGCGCCCTTGCCGGTCCAAGATATTTGCGTGGATCGAAATCTGCGGGTTTTTCAGCAAAGTGCTGACGAATAGCCGCGGTCATAACCAGGCGCCCATCGGAATCAATGTTGATCTTACAAACCGCGGATTTTGATGCCCTTCGGAGTTGATCCTCTGGAATGCCAACTGCCTCTTTCATCGCACCACCATATTTATTAATCATATTGATCGCATCTTCTGGAACCGACGATGAGCCATGAAGAACAATTGAAAAACCTGGAATCTTCTTTTCAATGGCTTCCAAGATATCAAAACGAAGTGGTGGGGGAACCAACTTACCATTGGCATCTTTTGTACACTGTTCCGGCTTGAACTTGTTGGCACCATGCGATGTCCCAATCGAAATGGCCAACGAATCCACCCCTGTTTTTTCGACAAAATCAAAAACCTCTTCCGGCTTTGTATATGTTGATTTCTCCGCCGAAACCGCGTCTTCAATACCAGCCAAAACACCAAGCTCACCCTCAACCGTCACATCATTGGCGTGCGCATATTTCACAACTTCGCGCGTAAGCTCAACGTTTTTATCATATGTATGATGCGATCCATCGATCATCACAGACGAAAAACCTGTATCAATACAGGACTTGCACAGTTCAAATGTGTCGCCATGATCCAGATGTAAACAAATTGGAATCTGTGAATCACAACCCAAACTCTTTTCCATCTCACGCGCCATCTGAACCGAGCCCTGCGCCATGTAACGAAGCATGGTTTGATTTGCATACTTTCTAGCTCCACTGGAAACCTGAAGAATTAGTGGTGAGCGCGTTTCGACGCATGCAGTAATAATTGCCTGGATCTGCTCCATGTTGTTGAAATTGTATGCAGGAACGGCAAACTTTTCCTTAAAGGCCCTATCAAACATCTCGATTGTGTTCACCAGCCCCAGTTCCTTGTATGAAGTTGTCATAATGTAACTCCTCCCTTATTTATTAATAATTTGGGGATTATAGGAAATGGAACTCGAAAGTTCAAGGGCTATCAACCCCTCACGAAAAGAAGCTTGGCTATTAGACCTGCCAATGGGGGCATATTTGTGTCATTAAATTAGAAAAGTTTTTCGACCAAGTGACAAATGTCTTCAAGATATGCAACATCATCCCTTTTAAATGGAGCTTCCTCATTCGAATCAACATCAAGTGCCCCTACAAAATTGAGATCCTTAATAATCGGAACCGCCGCCTCTGACTTAACATCTAGGCTACAAGAAAGATAGTTGGTCTCCTGGGATATATCCTGGACAACCATTGTTTTCTTCTTTTGTGCTACCTGGCCACACACGCCCTTTCCAAATGGGATTTTCTTATGTTCTGTAGGTTTCCCAGAGTAAGGACCCAACACCAGGTTTTTACCTGACTTGTCGACCAAATAAAAACCGACCCAGTCAAAATATGAGACTTCCTCTTTTAACATTTCGCAGATCTTTTGAAGTTTTACTTCTCGGCTATCATCACCATCAACAATTTTCTTGACTGTAAAATATGAAAGCCTGAGTCTACCAGTTATGGTTTCTTCCATCACAACTCTCCTTATATTATATCAACAATCTGATTAACTAACATTTCACTCTTTAATTGTCCTCGTTTTGATATTAATCTTTTCAGGATAATTAAATATATCTGTATGAACATTGCTCATACCTTTTAGGGCGCTCAGCGTTTTCCATTCTGCCTCATACATTATCTTTATAAGATTTCTAAAGGTTGTCTTTGGAACCCACCCCAGTTCCTTTTTGGCCTTTGAAGAATCACCCTGCAACAATTTTACATCTAAAGGACGAAGTAGCCTTTCATCTTGGATTAAATGATCCCTCCAGTTCAAATCAGCGCATCCAAACGCCAATTCAACAAGTTCTTGAACGGAGTGGGTTTCACCGGTAGCCAAGACATAGTCATCAGGCTTGTCCATCTGCATCATAAGCCACATACCCTCAACATATTCCGGGGCATAGCCCCAATCTCTTTTCGAATCTAGACTTCCAAGTTTAATCTGTTTTTCTAATCCAAGTTTTATCTTTGCAACCGAATTAACAACTTTTCTTGTAACAAATTCCAAACCTCTAAGCGGAGACTCGTGGTTAAACAAAATTCCGTTACAGGCGAAAATACCATATGCCTCCCTGTAAATCCTTGTCACCTGAAAGCCATAGAGTTTAGCCGCAGCATATGGAGAATTTGGGATAAATGGTGTAGTCTCTTTCTGCGGAGTTTCAACCAATCTACCATATAATTCTGAGGTTGATGCCTGGTAAAATCTGATACTAATATCAATCTGCCTAATAGCCTCTAGCATAATCAAAACACCCTTCGCATCTACTTCAAGGGTGGCCTTCGGCAAATCAAATGACGCCCCGACATAACTCTGAGCAGCCAGATTATATATTTCGTTAGGTTTGCTAATAATTATTGCTTCCTGAATAGATGGTGAATCTGTAACATCACCTGGAATCAATGTAATTTTATCCAACAAATCTAAGTACTGCAAACGCCAAAAATTTGGAGTTGATGATCTTCTAAAAAGTCCAAAAACTTCATAATCTTTTTCTAAAAGGAATTTTGAAAGATAGGCACCATCCTGCCCCGTTATTCCCGTAATTAATGCTCTTTTTTTTGTCATAGCTTCATCCTATATGTTAATAAATTTACTGTATATTTTTAATGTGTCCTTTGCCATTATATTCCATGAATACTTCTTTGACTTTTCTAAACCATTATTTATCAATTCTTGTTTCACTGAATCATTATATAACACATTAGACATTTTTTGCGCCAACTCTTCCGGATTTTCTGGATCAACCAACATTCTATCGTCATCCATGAAGTCCACTGCATCCAGAGTTTTTCCTGCAATGGCTGGAACACCACAAGCCATGGCTTCTAGAGAAGCTAACCCAAAGCCATATCTCGACGGAAATACTGCTAAATCTGCCTGATTATAATACATAGGCAAATCTTTTTCAGGGATTCTCCCAACAAAGCGTACCTTTGACTCAATACCCAGAGCTTTAACCATCTGCACAAGCAAATCCTTATCCTTACCATTACTCCCCAAAACCAATTCGATATTTTGATCTTTTCGAATCAACTCGCCAGTAGCTTTTATCAATGTATCTACACCCTTCGCAAAAGCCAACTCCCCAACAAAAAAGATTGTCTTATGATCCTTTACCTTTTTGGATTCCACTGGAAAATATTTCTGATGATCGATTCCATAATTGACGATTGATATCTTATTGGGATCTATATTGTAATCATTCACCAACATATCCTTTGACGACTTGAATGGAACGATCACATGATCGCTGTATTTCGCAGCCCAAATGATGCTCAACGATTTCATCTTATATTTCAAACCCCAGTCACTCAGCTGTCCTTGATGAACAAAGGGTATCAGGTCATGTATGGTAGTGATTAATGGCCTTCTCCGGGTTAGGATAGCCCATTTAGCGCCCATGGGGTGTGTGGCATGATACAACTTCTTCCCGTTGAAAATCAGCTTAAATGGAAAAACTATTTCTTTGACAATCCCATCAATGTGATTTTTTACATATCCGGAGTCTAAAAGAGATGGATCAATTCCCATTTTTTTATAATTTCTTAATAGCTCATAATTATACCTATCAATACCCCTTATTGGATATTTTTCCCAATCGTAAAAGAATGGATGAAATATTAACGCTATATCTTTACTCATTTTTTTGCTACGAATTGAACATCCCAATCCTTCATTGTTAGCTTTTTATCGATCTCTCCAAAGGGAAAACAACAAATATCCCCAAATCCGGCCTCTAAAAGAGCGTCTTTTATCTCCATCACTGTGTAGAATCTCATATTGTGTATCTCGTTAAATTGATCTATTTCTTGGTCATCTTCAAATATCTTTACATTAAAATTAATTTTACATATTTGGTTAAATGGATCAACATCAATACTAGATTCTCTAATAATCTTTTTTCCATCTACCTTAATTTCTTTTTTTGTATGAGGGGAGTAATTCGTTGGTACCGCCAATCCATTCCACAGATCGAAAATAAAGATTCCACCGCCTTTGAGTGCAGTATGAACTTTTTGAAAAAACTTTAGTAAATTTTCCCTGTCATTTATATATGAAACCACAGTAAACATACTAAGAACTACGTCAAACTGATTGTTATATTTTATATCTAAAACATTAGCTTGTTCGTATGACACATTTTGGACATCTCTTGCCCTTTCTCTTGCAAAAGAAATCATATCTTCAGACAAGTCTACGCCTTTGACTGTATATCCACACTTGGCCAACTCAACATCATGCCTACCCGTTCCACATCCAAGATTTAATATGTTTTTTATTTCACTTTCACAAAACTTATCAAATATCTTCCTTAATGTTCCGCATTCGCTTTTATAATCTTTGTTGTGATAAAGCGCATCATATGCGGCTGAATATTTTCTATCAAACGTGTTCAACATATCACGATCCTTTCAAACTTTTTAATACATCACAAACATATAATATCTGATCTTCCGTTATAGCCAAGCCAGAGGGCATATAGAAACCATTATGTGCCAGGTAGTCAGCGTTTGGAAAACTTTCATTTACCTGTAAGTATTTTCTTAATACCGGTTGATCTGTAGGTGAGTAAAAGAAATCTCTCGTATCAACGCCCTTCTCTTTAAGTCGGTTTCTCAGCTCATCCTTACTCATTCCAAATTCATTTTCATCTACAACAACTCCATACATCCAATATACATTTTTTAGATGAGATTTTGTAACGGGGAGCTTCAAACCTCTAACGTTTTTGAGATTCTCATCATATAAAGAAGCCATCCATTGCTTCTTTTCGATGTATCCATCGATACCGGCCAACTCACCGCACCCTACCGCTGCCTGCATATTTGTCATTCGATAATTATAACCAACGTCTTCGTGTATAAATCTTTTTTCATCTGAGTGATACAAGTCCTTTAATTTTCTACTTTTATGTGCAATCTCGTCATCATCAGTCACCACCATTCCGCCTTCACCCGTTGTAATGATTTTATTTGCGTAAAAGCTAAACGCCGCTGCGTCACCAAAACTTCCACATTTTTTTCCTTTATACTCCGCGCCGTGAACCTCTGCTGCGTCCTCAATAATTTTAATTTTATATTTACTTGCTATCTTAAGGAGCTCATCCATTTCACAGGATAAACCGTAGATATGAACCGGCATTATAGCCTTAGTTTGATCTGTTATCTTTTCTTCGATCTTTTTAACATCAATATTGTAGGTTTCTAATTCACAATCAACAAAGACAGGCTTGGCACCCGCATGTATTATGGACAACCAACTAGCGGCCATTGTAAAGGCGGGAACGATAACCTCATCCCCCTTACCTATTCCCATGGCAAGTAGGGCAACGTGAAGCGCAGCAGTTCCATTGCAAACCGCAATTCCATGCTTGACTCCTACGTAGTTGGCAAAATCTCTCTCGAATTGATCAACAAACCTGCCCGATGAAGAAATCCATCCTGTCTCTAGTGCCTCGATGACATTTTTCTTTGAAAGGTCTGATATCACAGGTTCATTTACAGGGACCTTCATAATGTACCTCATCAATCTTTGAATATTTTGGCCCTATCATCCCCTGGATATGGGCCCTGTTTGACTTCCAACAATCGTGCATGAGGAGGAAGGTTAATACTGTGTCCACCATCAACTAAAAGAATAGCGTCACCTTCATTAAGATAAATTTTTTCTATCTCGATCCAATCGTTATCATACACCACAACCTCAACATTACAACCCTTTGTGCAATACAAAAATTCCTGACAAGTCTGCACATCGAATGGAAAAGACATGTGTTTGTGAGTTCTTATACTCTTACCCTCAGCATATTCCATTACACCAATTTGAAACGGGTAATCCTGCGGTGTAATAAACTTAAGCCCATTGACTTCCTCGTTTTTTGGAATGTAAATGGCAAAGACATTGTCATCATGTTTTATAGTTTTCATCTTCCTCCCCGGAATCTTCTATTCGTGGGGTTTTAAATATTTCAACGCATAATGTCAACCATATTGATTTTATTGATTATTGATTGGAAATATTCACAAAAAATGGTAAAAACTTACCATGTTTAATATTTTCATAAACAACCCGGTACTGTCATTATTTGCAATAATATTAGTCGGTTACACTGGAAACATCTCCGGGAGCTATATGCGGCTCCATGACCAGCACTCCGGCGCTTGGCGTTTTGGTAAAAGAATTAGATGTGGATCGGGCTGATAATCTTATAAGAAGATACTACTCTGTAAATCTTCTTACATATTTTGGCATGTCCTTGAATGCTAGCGGTCAGGAATGTTTGTTGTAGGCCCATCTTCTTTGAAAAATCTCACAATTCCATTTTCAAACATGTCTTCTGAAAAATTAATTTCAACGAGATAATCCACAACTAACATCTCGGCTCCAAGCGATTCTACACAACCATCTATTTTTCTAAATGAAACTTTTTTTATTTCACTATCTTCGTATCTAATCTCTGAATTTTTCGTACCATCAACATCGAATGTCGCCCTACCACTTTGTGACAATCTATCAAACTCCTTATGGAAATTTGCAAAGTGTTTGACCCTAAAAGAATCAAAGTCTTTCGCTAATTTTAAACATCTCTTATTTGAATTGTATACAGATTCACTCGCCGGAAGATAAACATAAATCCCGTCTGTTGCCCTAAAGGCTGCCTCTTCAACATCATGTTGATTATTCCCATTAAGATCCAGGTAGTTTAAACCAAACCCCATTTTTGCTATATTCAGTTCTTCTCCGCCAGTCTTCATAATAAGCCTCCCTATAATTTAGCCTCCACCATTTATAAAGCTGCGGTTTCTCTATCAAACGTTAAACGACCTTGCAAGGAAATTCTTTCCAAAATAAAAAAGCTACATTGCTAAAATGGGAGTGGTGGAAAATGCGTTTTGTCATCCTGAATTCGCCAAAGGCGAATGAAGCCTGCCTGCCGCAGGCAGGGATCCAGAGTTAACAAATTGATTTTACTGGATTCTTCGCCTGCCCCCGCCTTGCTGAACAACGCGAGGCAGGTTTGGCGGACTCAGAATGACAC
>CAZHVX010000071.1:0-10214 GCA_964536295.1 uncultured Pseudomonadota bacterium | reverse complement strand
GTTGGTGCCGTCGTTTGTTATGCCGGATGGATAGTTAAACCTTGCGGCAGCGCCTGTGCCATCAGAAGAGCCGGCTCCCTCCAATCCTAATCCCGCCGTCCCGGCAATGGTAGTAACAATCCCCGATGCTATTTCTATCTTGCGTATGGTGTGACTATAATAATCAGTCACGTAGAGATTAGTGCCGTCGCTTGTTATGTCGTATGGACTATTAAATCTTACTGCAGTGCCGATGCCGTTTTCACTGCCGATGCCACCCAGCGGACCCACAAAATGACTTACCATTACACTCAGGCGTGTCACTATTAAGGTATAGATCCTAGCGGTGGCCTGGTCTTCGGATGTAACGATGATTGTGACAGTGTTTTCGCCTACGTTAAGGCCGATCGGCTCTGACGGCGATCCCAACTCAACAACATTTCCATTCACCCTGACAACTGTATTCTCATTGAATGCCGCCGGTGTCACTGTGATGGATGCTGTGCTGTTCCCAACTTCGGCAGTATAAGATGTGATGTCTCCATCGAATTCCGGCAAAAGCGTTCCGGAACTCAATGTAAGATCATTATCGCACATGTCTCCAACGCCATCACCATCGATGTCTTCCTGATCTGGATTAGAAGTGTTCGGACAATTGTCGAGACTGTCTACAATGCCGTCACTGTCGTTGTCATCATCTTCATTTTTATCTTTATCTTTGTTTTTATCTTTATCTTTATCCTTGTACTTGTTTTTGTCATCATCATCATCATCGCATACATTACCATACTCATCGTCGTCGACATCCAATTGATCGGAGTCCGCAATACCATCCCCGTCCATATCGCCATCGCAGGCATCACCCAGCCCGTCGGAATCGATATCTTCCTGATCGACATTTGAAGTATGTGGACAATTGCCCTTGGCGTTATGAACACCGTCTTCATCGTAATCGTTCTTCATATGCGATGAGCCCGGGATGAGGCCGTCCCATGGATCGCAGATGCCGTTATTATCGGAGTCGGAATGATCGTGACGTGCGCAGGAGTAGAGTTCCGAGCATGACTCGGCGCCACAAGGCGTATCGTCTTCCGCATCCGCATCCCCATCACCGTCAGAATCGATGTAATGGAGGAAGTTGCCTGAGAAAGTTGCCTTTCCATTCGAGATAGTAACTGTTTCGAGAGAAAGTTGTTCGTTGCCGACCTGTATCTCAAATATACTTCCGTATGGACCGAGAAGCGTGGCAATGAAATTGCCGGACGGGTTGACAAAACTGATGACGTAGAAATTATCAACTATAAGGGGCAAAGCGAAGGTGCAACCCTCAAGTATATCACCAACAACAGTTGCTCCATCCATTGCCGTCGCGATTATTTTCGAGACGCCGCCACAGCTGTTTTTCGAGGCAGAATTCAGAATTTCTAATGATATCTCCAGATCAGGCGATACGATTGTTCCCGTAATATCCCTTGTGTTGGGTATTATATCTTCGGTTTCATAACTACCACCATCTCCACTACCCCCGCATCCAACGAAGAAGGCGAAGAAAAACATTAGAACAACACATTTGATTTGCCCCTTCATAATACACTCCAACCCTGTGTGAATTACACATCTATATTATACGCCCAGACTGATCAACCGTCCACGTTGGTGATGATCGTAACCGTAACTATTGAATAATACAGAGAAATCTCTAAAAAAATGCAATTTTTGTGTCTTTGAGAACCCGGTACCGTATGGGGCCGTTTTTGAACCCTGCAATGTTGCACTTCGTTTGTGAATTTAGTGAATCCAGTTGACGGGTATTTAAGGCTGGATCCCCGCCTGCCAGGCTGTGTCACAATGCAAAATACCTGCATAAATCACCTGCGTGTCATCGCGAGGAGGCCAAAGGCCGACGTGGCCCTGCCTGCCGGCAGGGATCTCCTAAGGTTAAGTGTTCACGGGAGATTGCCTGCCTAGCCGGCAAGGCTGGCCACGTTCACTTTGTTCTCTCGCAATGACAAAATATACATTTATGCAACCGTTCTTCCATTATGACACAGCCTGTGCGCGGGAATTTTTGAAAAAACACTATTTTCCACCACTCCCTTAAATACCAAAAGAACTATATTTCATCTTTGCCACATAACGTCAATTTGTGTATAATAGGCCAGAAATTTCACCGACTTACATAATTCGGGTGTGTCTCCGACGCCCGTTTCAGGTTTTTTTATGTCGGAGCTTGGGGGAGGGGTTTTGTATTTAGAGTATTTTGGATTCAAAGATAAACCGTTTTCGATAACTCCGGATTCGAAGTATCTTTTTTTAACCAAACACTTTGAATCTGCCTTAGGCACATTGGAATATAGTATTAAAAGTCGATTGGGATTTATGGTTTTAACTGGAGAGGTTGGAACCGGAAAAACTACCCTGGCTAGAGAGCTGCTTAATAGATTGGGTGATAATATTGAAACCGCACTTTTGGTAAATCCCCTTATCTCCGTTCCGGAACTTTTGCAGGCAATCAATAAGGATTTTGGAAACAATGTTCGCTACAAGTCTTTGCAGAAGCAGATCGATGCGCTAAATAGTTTTCTGTTGACGCTGGTCAAAGAGGGAAAAAATGCGGTTGTTATTATCGATGAGTCTCAAAACCTCTCAATAGAGGCATTAGAGATGATCAGGATGCTATCTAACCTCGAAACCGAAAAAGATAAACTTCTCCAAATAATGTTGGTTGGTCAACCTGAGTTGATGAGAAAGTTGGGGACCTACGAAATGAGGCAGCTCGACCAACGTGTCGCTACAAAATGTTTTTTAAAACCATTTAAGTTTATTGAAATGATGCGTTATATAAATCATAGGATTTATATCGCCGGTGGCGGTGGAAAAGTTTTTATAGAACCCAAGGCGTACAAAATTCTTTATAAAGTCACAAGGGGTTTTCCAAGGCTTATAAACATTGTTTGCGATCGCGCCTTGATGGCCTGTTATGTTAATGATACGCAGACGGTCGATTTAAAAATTATGAAGCAGGCGATAAATGACTGGAGAGGGGAAGATGCTCCTTCTATTTGGAACAATATCAAATGTAATATTCTAAGAAAAGTGGGGGTGGGATGTCACTAATACACAAGGCGCTGCAGAAGGCCCAAGAAACTAGGGATAAATTCAAAACGGAACCCGCAAAGGTTTCCTCACTGGATATCAAGGATGAAAAAGAGGGGTCGTTTGGAAAAAACAGCGTTAGGTCAATAGCGTTGGTTGCAGTTTTGGTTGTAGTTTTGGGGGTTTTCGCATATTCGAAGTTTTTTCCATCAAAGAAGACTTTTACAGATGCCGCTTCTCCTATTCCGGCAGCTGAGGTTACAGGACAAGTTGAAGAGGCGACCAATGGCTCTGATACCGAAATGAAGAATGATATAGTAGAGTTGTTTAGCAATAAAAAATATGACAAGGCGCTAAAGCTTGCCCAGGGTTCCTATCTTTTGAATCCCAAGGATGCAGATATTTTAAATAGCATGGGGGTCTTGCATAGAAGAAAGGGAAACTTAAAGGAGGCAAGAAACTATATCAGTCAGGCCATTGAGATAAAAGAAGATTGTGCAGAGTGTTGGAATAACCTGGGGTTGGTCGAAATTGATCAGGGAAATAATTTAGAGGCGGGTTTAGATATTAGAAGGGCGCTGGAATATGATCCAAAGCAACCGAACTATTATTTTAATCTAGCAGTTGTGATGGAAAAGGAAGGTAACTTCAAGAGCGCAATATCAAACTATAAAACATATTTAAAATTGTCAGAGGATGAAGAACTGGCCGGAAAAGTTGAAAAAAGAATTGAATTTTTATCGCAGTGATTACAGAATGGTGGAAGATGGTGTTTTTTCAAACTTATTAGAGGTTTATGTTTAATATTAAAAGTTTAATACATTTGATTAAAAAAGATGAGTTGATTGGTTTTGATGCAGGATCTTCTCTAACTAAGGTCGTTCATCTCAAATCATTAGCCAGCAATAAGTTTTCTTTGGAAAAAGCTCTAACTTTTGATTTTGGCTATGGTGAAGAGGACCAGATCACAATGGATGAGTTTGCTGAGGAGATGAATAAACAAGGCCTCGTTGGTGCGTCTGTTTCTGCAAGTATCGAGGATACATCTCTAAGGATACGAAGAATGAATCTTCCAAAGATGCCGGAGCGGGATCTGAAAGAGGCCATCAGATGGAATTTTAGAGAGCATATAGATTGTCCGATTGATGAATATGAAGTCGCTTACACCGACCTGGAACCCTTTAATAAAGGGGACAGGATGCCGCTGGTTGCATATGGTATCTCTGAGACATCTGTTGAAAAAGCAAAACTCTGGTACAAACAGGTTGGTTTAAGGGTTATGTCTTTGGAGGCCGCGGTAGTCGCCCTCCATGCTGCCTTTGATTATAATATCGGCTGGAAAGAAGGGAAGATTTCAGCGATGCTGAATCTTGGTAGAAAAGTTTCCAACTTTGTAGTTTTGGGAAAATCCAGGCTGTTATTTTCACGACCACTGGCTGCTGTAAATGAAGATTGTGTTATTCAGTCAATTTCACAACAACTGAATATAACAAAAACTGAAGCACATTCAATGCTTAGAGATTTCGTTGATCAAAAACTTAAGTTTGCAGGTGAAGATAAAATAAAATTTGAAAAAATTATCTCTGATTTCATGAGCGAGCTTGTTATCGAAATCCAACGTTCCATCGATGCGTTCTGTATCATGTTTGATATAGATGCGCTTGATAATATGTATTTGTGTGGCGGAGGTGCAACGTTGCCTAACTTGGGTGAGCACTTGTCAAAAAGTTTGGGAATTCAAACAGAGGTCTTTAATTCCTTTGCAAGGATTCATACGAGGCAGTTGGGAGATCCTGATTTGGAAAAGAGGGCGCCACTTTTTGCAATTGCTTTGGGGCTTGCATTGCCAAGATTAAAGAAGAGAAGAATATGATTCAATCCGTAAATTTCATAACTGGCGGTAGCTACACCTTAACGTATAGGATGATGATTAAGGTCGCCATTATTTTGGTAGTAGTTTTGGCGGGATTCTATTTTTTACAATTCGGTAGAATGTATTACGTTAATAACAAGATAGGACAGCTTGAAGATCAACTAAAAACATTAGCTGTTGCAAAAGATAGAAGGCTGGCAGTTGTAAAAACTACGGCTACGGCAACAGAGGCAGATACAGCTATAAAAAAAGTTTACAACATCATTGGAAGCTCTCCCGACTGGGCAGAGGCGCTAGATGATATCGCATCTTCAATGCCCTCTAATACGTGGTTGGATAGCATTAGAATTGAAGCGCCCGGTCAAGAAAACGGGATAAGGCTTGCCGAGTTTGTAGGCAAAAGCTATGGTCCTGAAAAACCAACGGAGTTTGTTGTGAAACTCGAAGGCTCGGAGCATTTTAAATCGGTAAAATTAAAAACATCAGTGAGAAACCAGCAATCACCAAATCAATATGATTTCTCGGTGTTTGCTGATGTTCTTTCGGTGAGATGATATTATGGGTCTATCGTTTGGAAAAATAGATATGAATCAGGAAGCTCCCCTAAGAGAGAAGATCTTTTTTGGAATCATATTATTGCTTTTGGTAACAACGTTTTTCAGAGTTTTATGGGCACCTAAAGGTAACGAGATTGACAAGGAATCAGTAAAAATAACAAACCTATATTCACAGGTTAAAACCCTGGAGAAATTTTTAAATATTGAATTTCCAAAGCGGTTGAATCTAAAGAGTAAAGATTTGTTAGATATCAAACAAATTAAATCCTTGCTTGGTGAAAAGGGTGAAGCCCATGCGGAGGTGGCAGATCTCATTGGCCTCTTAGGTAACGATGAGATCCTAAGTGGAGCTCGCCTGCTAAGTATAGATTCAATGCCCCTTATCGAAAAAGAGGGTTTTAATATGATCCCCGTGCAATTTATTTTAAAGGGGCGTTTCAGTAGTATAGCAAGATACTTTAGGAAAATAGAGGAGCTTAATAAACCCTTGAATATCGATAGGCTAGAGGTCACATCAAAGCCAGAGGATGGAAATCTTTTGACGGCGAGTGTTAGAGCAAATTTATTTATAAGCAGTGGTATTACACCACAAATATTGGAATGAGGTCCATATGTACAAAGTTAAAGTAATCACATTTGCAATTTTCTTTTCAGCTCTTGTTTTTAATCTTTTTGCGCAAACAATTGCTGATATTCATGTTGAAGAGTTTGAAAAGATTACAAAGGTTGAAGAAAGATCTGGTATAAAAGATCCCTTTGCTCCAACGAAGCAATCTTTGAAAAATCTTTCAATTCAAGATGTACAGTTGTTCGGAATAATTCATAATAAAGAAGAGGCTTATGCCTTGGTAGATGGTTTTATGGTTAAACCCGGAGATATGATGGGCGGTTATAAGATTATGACAATAACCGCTGATTCTATTGTCGTTAGGAAGCTCGATGATGTTAAAACCATTCGATTGGCAGGAGGGTTATGATAAATATGAAAAAGGCATTAATTTTATTGGCGCTATTATGCTTTAGTTTCTCACTTTTTGCCATAGATACCGGCACAAGGTTCGAAGAAGAACACCAAATAAAGGATAAAGCGCGGTACTCTATAAAATTTGGAAGTGCCGATTTAAAGCATGCTATAAGGTTTCTTGCCAAGGCTGCAAATCTCAATGTCATTATTCCGGAAGATATTGAAGGCAGTGTTAATGTAAGTTTTGATGATATCCAAATTGAGGAGGCGATGCATTCAATAATCAAGGCCAACGGTCTAGATTACGCACATGAGATGGGTATCGTTAGAGTTGGTTCCGGGGATAAATTTTTAGGAACAGGCGAGGATCTAAAAACAGAAACCTTTAAATTAAAATATGCCTCGGCGAAAGAACTTAAAGAAGAGATATCGCCCTTGCTTTCAAATAGAGGTTCTGTTTTGGCCGATGAAAGAACAAACTCGCTTATTATTCGTGATATGAAGTCGAATATTGAAAATGTCAAAGAGCTAGTTGGTAATGTCGACATCAGAGACGCACAGATTCTTATTGAGGCCAAAATTGTGGAGGCAACCAGGGATTTCACCAGAAATCTTGGTGTTGAGTGGTTTGGTGCAAAGACTGGGGGAAAATGGCAGACGGGTGGTTATGACAAGGTTGGGTCTATTGTAGGGTTTGATGGAACCGAGTATGGCAAGATTGCCGATTTTCCGGCCACAGGCCCTACAAGTGCCTTGGGGATCCAGGTGGGAACCTTCAAGGGCGTTGACATAGGTTTGGCAATTACAGCAGCCGAGCAACGAGGCGATTTGGATATTATCTCTGAACCTTCAATCGTTACATCTAATGGTAAGGAAGCAAATATTAGGAGTGGCGAAACCCTTCTTGTTGCCACGAGTGGTGATGTTAATATTGGAAACAGTGGCGGAGCGGGTTCGAGTGGTGGCGGCGATAATGTTCAGGAAATTGAAACAGGGGTAGAACTCACAGTTACACCGCAGATTGCAGCAAATCGTTTTATAAGGATGGACATTGATGTCGAAACCTCGCAGGCGGATTTTTCGAGATCCGTTGGAGGTTTGCCCGTTATAGTTGATAACACAGCATCTACATCTGTTATGATTAGAGATGGCGAGACTACTATTATAGGCGGTTTATTTAAATATCAGAATCAGGAGCGGAAAAATGCCGTGCCGGGTCTTTCCAGAATTCCGCTACTTGGGAATCTTTTTAAATCAAAAGATAAATCAAAAAGTAATAAAGAATTGATGATTTTTATTAAGCCCACAATTGTAAGGGATATCAGCCAGATACCTGTTCAGGCCAGGGTTAGGGAAATAGAGGCCTTTAAAAAACGTATGACCATGCCTAGGTTGTTTCAAGAGGAGATGGAGAAAGAGGAAGAAAAGAGGCACAGAAAAAGCGAACTTAAAAGGGAAAGGGCCTCAAAACCCGGGAACAAATATATTCGTTATAGAGATGAGAGGGGCTTATGAAAAGACAGGGGGGGTGGACGTTATTTGAGTTGCTGATCGTCATAATATTGGTTGGAATTTTATCTGTATCGTACTTTGCCAGATTTTTTAATTTAACGGATGAATCACATAATCAGGTCAACGAAAAGACGTTGATGGATTTAAGATCCGCCCTCTCTATGTATGAGGCGAGGGCGTACCTTAAGGGAGAGCAGCCCTTTCCGGACGTTTTGGATGATGCCGCTGCTGGCAGTGCGTCTGAGTCAAACCCTTTCTTTAGTAATGTTCTAAATCCCCCAGGTGTTACTGATGGTTGGGAAAAGTTGAATGAAAGTACATACAGGGTGCTGGGTGGAAACAAGACAACATATCAGTATAACTCCGCTACGGGTAAGCTTAATCCAATTGACTAAAATATGATTTAGATGTAGTTGTTCTTCACAACGGAGGTCCCTTGAATACTCAGTCCGATCAACATAAAGCGCGCAGTCCCAACTGGCTTCCCGTTCCTAAGCCTTTGGGTATTGATTTGCCCGAGATAGGCGTATCCGATAACGATCAGTTTGCGAAGGGGGAGGTGGTAAAGTTTTACTACAATCAGGGGCTAGGTTTCGTTAAGGATAATAACCAGCGCGAAATTTCATTCAACCTCGCCGAGATTGAACTTGTCGGCCCCAAGAACAGCAAGGATTATATCAAAGTTGGGGGTAGGGTTGGTTTCGATGTCTCCAGATCTGGAAACGGCCTAAGGATCATTAAGCTGAAGATCTATTAATACGCAGATTAAACGCCGATCCACAACGCCGATTAAACGCGGATCTTTCATGGTAAAAGATCTGTGTTGGATCAGCGTTGTAGGTTTGCGTTAGATCTGCGTTTTTTGCAGTTTCATCCACGTATCCCTCAATGTAACAATTCTATTAAACACTGGCTGTTTCTTTTTTGAATCAATTGGATCAACGAAGAAATATCCCATTCTTTCAAATTGAAAACAATCACCGGGTATGGCTTTTTCCAGGGAAGGTTCAAGTTTTGCGCTATTAATTGTTTTCAGCGAATCTGGATTGATATTTTCGACAAAGTTTTCACTCTCCATTGGATTTTCGGATTTGAATAGCCTGTCGTAAAGCCTAACCTGCGCGTCCATTGCGTGTTTGGCGGAAACCCAATGGATAGTGGATTTAATCTTTCTTCCATCCGGGGTATTTCCACCCCTTGTTGCAGGATCGTATGTGCATCTGATTTCCTTAACTTCTCCAGTTGATGGATCTTTTACTACATCGGTACATTTAACAATATATGCGTAGCGTAATCTGACCTCGCGGCCTGGAGCAAGCCTGAAGAATTTCTTTGGGGGATCCTCCATGAAATCTTCACGCTCGATATATAGTTCCTTTGAAAATGGGATCTTCCTTTTTCCGGCCTTTTCGTCATTTACGTTATTGATTGCTTCAAGTTTTTCCTCTTTGCCATCCGGATAGTTTTCAATAACTACCTTTATTGGATTTAGTACGGCCATAGCGCGTGGAGCCGTTTGGTTAAGCTCATCTCGGACACAGTGTTCTAATAGTGCTACATCGACTGTGCTGTCTCTTTTTGCGACACCAATTTTATCACAGAATGCTCTTATTGAAGATGGGGTGTAGCCTCGGCGCCTCAAACCCGCTATTGTAGGCATTCTGGGGTCATCCCATCCGCTCACATGATTATCCTTTACGAGTTGCAATAGACGTCTTTTGCTCATAACGGTGTATGTAAGATTTAGCCTTGCAAATTCAATTTGTTGGGGATGACATGGAGTTTCCAAAACATCCAAATACCAGTCATATAGTGGTCTGTGATCCTCAAACTCCAAAGTGCAAATCGAATGAGTTATCTCTTCAATCATATCCTCTAAACAATGTGCGAAGTCATACATCGGATATATACACCATTTATTTCCGGTTCTATGGTGAGATGTCTTTTTGATTCTGTAAACTGCAGGATCTCTCATATTGAAATTTCCAGATGCCATGTCAATCTTTGCACGAAGCGTATATTTGCCCTCCTCGAATTCTCCTGCCTTCATTTTGCGAAATAAATCCAGGCTTTCTTCGATGGGTCGATCTCTGTCACGGCTTTCCTTTCCTGAATCTGTTGTTGTTCCGCGTGTTGATTTGACCTCCTCAGCGCTTAGGCTGCAAACATAGGCCTTTCCACGCCTTATTAGTTCTTCGGCATAGTTATACATTTGATCAAAGTAATCGGATGC
>CAZHVX010000070.1:0-10267 GCA_964536295.1 uncultured Pseudomonadota bacterium | reverse complement strand
CAAAATAACCATATTCCTCAAGGTGTCAATTTTATTCACCCAAATCGTGTTTCAGTACAGACACGATGCATAGGTTCCGTCGCTAACGTGTTGATTTTATTGGCATAAGTTGGCGCAAAAAAACTGAAAAAAGTTAGCAACTTATGAGCCGTTAAATCGATAACCATGTAGAAAAGAATTAGTTAATGACACCCCCACCTAGCCTCCCCCTTTCCGCCAAAGGCGGATCAGCCTCTGGCTGAAGGGAAGAGTAGGCTAAGGTTGGAAAACTATTGTAGGAGGAATATTTATGTTCGATTATAGTATAGTAAAAAAATGTCCGGAAAATCCATTAAGTGCTGGATATACTCCCCTTTCTGAATTCGACAAAGCATCAAGGGACGAGGCGGAAGAAGTAGTGGGAACCGAAAAAATAACAGAACACATGCTTGGCCACCCGGGTTTTTCTGCTGAATTTCGTGAACAATTTTGCAAAATGAACGCCGGCAATCAAACATTGTTTTTTGTAAAGGCTGAAATGCGGAAGGCTGTATTAGATTATCTAGGTAGTAGATTTGATTACGATAAAATTTTTCCCATTACAGCTGATGAAAGCACAATAATAGACATTGGTAGTGAATTGTTACTAAAAGACAAAACACAAAATGATAAATTCACTGAACTTAAAAAGAGTGAAATCCCAACAATAGGTAAGGAAGTCAATATAGATAAATGGATAATCATTCCAAATATAATGATTAACCCCGATGTAATTAATATGTTTCGTGCAAGATTCGAAACAAATCCCGAAGATCCAATTTTTAAAAAATCGGCCTCAAATCCATACGCCTTCTATATTAAAAACGATCCAGCATTGGCGAAAAGGGTATGCATTGCATTAGAGGAGGCCAAATTCCATCTTGATTTGGCCATACTTAATGCAACTAAAAAAAATGAAAACAATCAGATCGCGGAACTATCACAAAAAAAGAACACTGCCGGTATTCTATTAGAATCTTTAAAATCTCTTCCAATCATAGAGAGCAATGAAAGCAAAACGATAACAACGTTCGATCATAAGTTTTTTCTCACAGGGGAACGCGAGTTGGAGCGTTATAAGGAATTCGAATCAACGCCATTTCACGAATATGGGTCCGAATATGATTCCGAATATTGGGGTGTTTTAGATACGCTTATAGATCCAGAAGTAGCAAATGCCATACGTGCTGCTTTTGATTTTGACCCAAAGAGGCCCATCCTCATGGTTGATCCAGAGAATAAATACCGATTTATTGTAAGAAAGCACCCCTTTGTACTTCAAATGATAGCCGACAGATTAAGTATAACGAGCGGAAGGATGAAAGTGAAGGCAATGGAATTGGAAAAAAATGGCCAAAACATTAAGGCATCCTTACTCAAAAAGGAAGCGGAGGAATTAATCCAATTAAAATATAACATAGCAGGAATTAAGCAATCTCTGGAAAAACCTGAATCTTTAAAAGCGCTTCTTCTTCTCTGTTTTTTGGGATTTGGGATAATGTCCCCAATAGGTAACGAAGTTGTAAGGTTTGGTATACATGGTTTGAAAAAAATTGCGGAATGGTTTAGAAACCCCAGGGGTCCAAGGGGCGGAGGTAGAAGTGGAGGTGGAGGTGGACCAAAGCTGGTTGTACCAACCGCAGAGAAAACTGCAAGATATCAGTCAAGAAACCAGTATTTACCTGAAACCCAAGAAGTTCTGATGGTTATTGGATTGGGATTGTTGGCATTCTTCGGGATAAAGGCCGTTCAAAAAGGCGCACCGGCATTTTTGGAACTTCTGGCAACGCGTGGAGGAGCAGCCATAGCCACTGCAGGAGGCATCGCACTTTTTTCACTGCCTGCCCTAGCGACGGAGTTAAAGGAAAATATCGAGAGTGGCAAAACGACCGTTGGTGATGCTGTGAAGGGATATCGTAGACAACTTACGGATGACTATGTCGATGGCTTTGATTTCTGGAAGAAAAATGGAGGCGTAGGCAAAACACTTTCAGAGGCCAAAAAGCACGCGCACAGGGCCGCCGAAGACAAATTTGTCGAATCCTATGAGTTCTTGGATAAAAACGGAGTTTTGGCCTCATATGGTGAAGCCGCGGGTTATGTTGGTGATATGACAGCTAATGCCTGTGAGGCAATAATCGACGGAATTATTAATATATTCTGAAGTTAATTCGACAAACTTCTTCAATATCAGCTGGTTACAAACTTACAATATGTAAAAATTTTAGCAACTTTTTATGGCATAGGCCGACAAATAGGCAACGGATAGTTGTGCGTTTTTTCTGGCATTTTTACTAAATTTTCTATATAGAGCCAACCCCTGATAAGGGAGTGGTAAGGAATACGTTTTGTCATCCTGAACCCGAGCATGCTTGCCTCGCCGTAGCTTTAGCGAAGGCGGGTCGAGGGAGAAGGATCCAGTGAACTCAATGTTTGACACTAGATCCTTCGCTACGCTCAGGATGACTTATTGAGAGGATAAATGTTTTTGGATAAATTACAAAATTTAATTGGCACTTTTCTACCTACAGGAATCCAGAACTTGTTAAAAAGACTGGATCCCCGCATTCGCGAGGATGACAAACAAAAGGTTGATACATTTGTATCCACGAATAAAACAGATGATGACAAAAAGTCACTTAATCTACCATGGTGGATCACGGCTATATCATCCGCTGCAATAACCCTATCTGGTTTTTTTGATACCGGGGCATCTGGAACCAGCGGTAGGATAAGAAAAGCCAAAGAGTTAACTTATATTACAATTTATATGGATGTAGGAAATTATTCAGCCGCTATCAAAAGATTAAAAATGGCCGCTCAAATCTTTCGCGAAGAGGGTGAACATATGGCGGCATTTCGATGTGATGTTGAAATACTAAAGGTTGCTTTGGAAGATACGATGGCCTTTGATTATGAACGAAGACGAAACACGCAATCGGCCTTTCAAAATATCCAGAGGGATCTTGATGCAGCTATAAATAAAGGCTTCTTACATGCCAAAGAGATGATTGAAGCCGGAAAATATCAAGAGGGAATTCAAGCTCTGGAAAAAATAGTGGAAACCTATATCCAGGCATCCAAACTTGACCCAAAACTATTTCCGGCATCACTGCTGAAGCCATTCGAAGAAGAATTTAGCATCGTTTTTTCGACAAATAATGTAAAGGCACAAGAAAAATCAGCCTTTCTTCGAAATATAAAATCAGCAGTTATTAATGAAGCCTCTGCAAATGAATTATTATCGAAGAAATCCTATGCCCCTGCCGCTGAGCAGTTTGGTATATCCGCCAAAACATTTCGCGATGCAGGGTTGTATTACAGAGCCGGCCTGGCATATCTGCAACAGGGAAGCACCCTACTCCACACACCAAAATTTGTAGAGGCACTTAAACCACTTGAAATGGCACTGAATATAATGGAGGATCAAAAAAGATTTGATGAAACGGGTCAAACTCCAAAATACAACAAAAATTTAACGAACATTTTAGAACTTAAGGCGAAGGCACTGCAAAAGATCGGAACAAGTGAATCCCTAACCCAGGCAATTGATGCGATTAGCAAGACCCTTGAAATCAACCCAAATCATATCATAATGAGTGTCTACAAGGTTGAACTCGTTGAGGCAAAGATATTAGTTGAATCGCTTTTTCAGGGAAGGCTTCCCGCTTCTGCATATAATCTTCTTAGAGACTATAAAACAGCGGCCGTTAAATACAGACGTCTTGCACAAGAAAAGAAAAACAACAAAGATCATCCAACGGCAGCAAAATATTTCTTAAAGGCCGGGGAAGCTTCTTTAAGAGCCGATCGTTTCAAAACAGCTGCCACCGAGTTTGATAAGGCGCTAGAACTCGTTACTGAAACCTCTTTGAAAGATAAGGCTGATCTTTATGGCAAAATTGCCAGGGCATATGAAAAATCCAACGCAACAACAGATGCTAACGATGCATATTTCATGCAGGCTAAGATACTTATCAGCCTTGCACTTAAGGATAACACTCGTGACATTAATTTATTAAAAAAATCCCTAACAATATTAAGCAAGAACCCAAACGACATAACTTTCGCCAGTGAAAGGGCCGAAGTCTTGCTACTAATAGGAAGAGAGTTGAACGGTAAGGGTGAGTTTTCTAATGCCTCCAACTATTTTGGAGAAGCTGCCAAAATACACAAAGAGATCACAGGTAATATCGGCAAGCGAGTCGCATCTTTACATTTCCGGGCATGCGCCTGTTCAAAATCGGAAAGGTTATTCGAGGGAATGGATGCAATATCAACTGCTATTATATTGGCAGATAAGAACAATATACCATTGGAGAATCTTCTTAAGATTCAGGATAGCATCCTATCTCAAATAAAAGAGAGTGGCAGAGCTGCTGTTGTAGTAGCAGGAAATGAGCCGGCGACAGTATCTGGAAGGGCGGTTGTACCCGTCACTGGAAAAAGTGGAATATCAGATGAACTTGCGGCAAGAAGGGGTGCTATAACCCATAAAAAGGCACTTGACCCAAAGCTCAAAGGGTTAGCCAGAAGAGCGGCCCTTTCGGCTGACAGGGCCACACTTGAAGAATTTGTCGCGGCCTTGCACCGCACATCTCGAGAACCAGAGTTGAGGGATATTCATTTTATGAAACTTGTTTCGGCACTCGAAATTGGTAAGGGAAAGATATACGAAATCGTTAGACCATATTTCGATGGTGTAAATGAGGTTTTAATTAGAAACGTTGCCATAGTCGCTTTGACTAATGAACATGGAAGAAAAGAAAAAGAAGAAAAAAGAGAACGTTTGAGACGAAGCATCAGGGAAAGATAATTTGGAGGAGCTATGTCATTGAAGATAATTGGTCAACTTGCAGAAATCTATATTCCGGCCTTTCAAAGCCAGGGAAATGGTTCCGCAATAACAGAAACAGTAGCACTGGATTCATACCGGCAGGCAACAGATACAAAAAATGACGATAAGCGTTCTACCCTACCCTGGTGGATCACCGGCCTGGCTGGACTTGCCTCATCCATTTTTCTGAGCGATCTACATCAAGCAAGTTCCATGAACGCTGAAGAAATTACAGATCAGGCCGATAGGGCCTTTCTGAATGGAACAGTTGATCTTCAATACAAAAGATACGAAACGGCATCAACTGAATTCCAAAAAGCGTACGATTTATATTCATCGGTTGACAGTAGTTTTGGTCGCCTTAAATCACTTTTAGCACTTGGAAAGACGCAATTTTTAAGAAACGACGGAAAAGCTGCAAAGGACACATTTAATGATGTTAATGAAATACTTCGAACAGTAAATGAAAAAACATGGGAGAGGATTACTGAACTATTGGATAATGGAAGACACGCGGATGCTCTTAGGGTATTCAACTCTGCGGAACGATTCTATCAGGAGGCCACGAGACTTACAGCAGATTACGCAACATTTCAAGGTGTTAATGAATTCGGGCTTTCAAGAAACGTCGATAGAGGAACCCATGAACTTTTAAAATCTTATACTTCTTCAAGAAATACATTCACCACTGCAATCACGGCAGAAATTAATTCATCAAATTTATTCGGAAGACTCGATTATAAAAAATCCGCAGAATCGTTGGGTACTGCAATTGAAGGTTATGTGGACCTTGAAATGTACGATCAGGCGGTCCGCTGCTGCAGGGCCCAGGGAGAGGTCTGGACTATGATAAGAGATCACGCAGCTGCCGCGGAATCATATGGCAAGGCCTTCGGATATCTGGAAACGATTGAAAGAAGAGAACACGCAAAAAAGAACAAATACGACATCCCAAAGGCTGACCTATTAGCTGAAATTGCCTCTTCACTGCTACGCGTAGGTCTACGCGACCAGGCAGAAATAAATTTTGACCATGCACTGGCGCTTTATAGAACCAAATATTTAAGATATGGCACTAAAGATAGCCCTCTTCGAAAATCAAAGATCGCCGATATGTATTACCAAAAGGCAGGACTCTATCTTGGAGTTGGCAAGCTCTTTGGTTGGATAAGATCAGGTGTAGCAGTAGAAGAAGGATTGAAATTTGTTCCGGAACATGAGGGACTTTTAGATGCGGCTTCGAGACGTGTCTTTTCAAAACAGTGGTTGTTGGATCTTATTCCGCCATATCTCAAGCCTGCAAGATCTGCTGCCATGCAATATACAAGAAGAGCCAAAGCGTTACTTAAAGAAATCGCAGCCCCATTAAAGGTTGCAAAAGAATTTGCAAGATCCGCCAGGGCATGGATTAGGGCCGACGAAATCGAGAATGCACTTAGAATGTATGGGAAACGAATTGAGGCCTTGCAATCACATGGAAATTCTAAACTGTTGGCTGACGCCTATTTAGAAATAGGAACCGAGGCTTTAAAATACAACGAATACAAAGTGGCACAAAGGGCCTACCTTGAAGGTGCAAAGGAACTTAGCGCTGCTGGACTACACAATGACGCCCTTCAGCTTCTAACGCTTTCCCTTAAATATCCTGTTGATCCTGATATCGAATTGGAAGCAAGAAATCGATTGGATACGTTGGATGGGGAACGTGGAAGAATGGCAACAATTGAAGTAGCGGGCACACCATCCACGTCAGAGGGTCGCGCTTCAATCAAAGTTGCCGGTAAAGAACACCCCGACAAAATTGACAGACCCATTCAAAGATCCGGTTTTGAACATCTAAGGGAAAGCCGCAAAATTAAAGATCTCTATAAACGGGTTATCTCGAGTGGCTCTCCAGAGATTACGGAACAATTTCTAAGTGCACTCCGCAAGGAACTTAATCACTCAAACCTTACGGCGAATGATATAGCTATGGCGCTTGATGGACGAAACTTCGATCTTCAACAGCAACTTTTAAGAGTAATTGGCCGACGAGAATTGAATAGAGGCTGGGAAGTCGTTAGAGATAAACTGTTGGAGGTGGATAAATCGAAAAAAACTGGGAGAGCTGATAGAACCGATAGGCTAGAAAGATACAAGAGACCTTAATTTTCCCACTACGGGAGGATTTCACGGCTTTTTATACAAAAATAGTTAATCATTTTGCAAGCCTTATCTCTTTATACTCTGAAAGTGATTCAGGAAACGCTCCATCCAGTTGCGAAAACACAAATTCATTTTGCAATACAAAGGATTCAATTCAACAAATATTAGATGAATTATTGGGCAACTCCCCTCTTTTTCTTGTAGCCGGATTCTTTTTCAATCGAAGCGGAACTAAATTATCAGCAAAACAAAGAGAGCGCGCCAACTCTGAAGGAGATCGACAAAGCAAAGTCGGACAATCGGAATTTAGGAATAAAAGATGGCAATCGGCAGCTACCTCCTTTAGCCTTGCAGCACAAAATCACCTAAAAGCAGGTAACAAATACGCAGCCGCAGAGGATTGCTTTTATAAGGGCAAAGCCCTCTGGGAAGAGGCCCTTGAAAAAGAATCAAGCATTGCAGGTGCCAGCAATAGGAAGGCACAAGAATACAGATTACAAACCATCGGTACCGCAAAGGCGGCAGCTGAGGCCTTTAATGAAGCTGCTGAATTATTTGAAGAGGAATTAGATAGGATAGCTGAATATTTTAGAAAAAATCCCAAAAAAGGCTCAAAGGTCTATGCTAACAAAAATTTATTTAGGGCAAGCGAAGCATATAATGGGATACTTCGCTCTATTTTAAAAAGCAATGAAATATACAAAATAAACATCGTTTTTAAAAAAATAATTTCATCTCTTGATAAGGTCACAGGTATTGATGGAATCGGTGAAGAGGTAAAAAAAATGGCTCATGCAAAAAAGGGTGAAAATTACATGTTCAGAGCCAAGATTTATCTACATCAAGCTGATATTCATAATGCCGTTGAGATGTATAAAAAAGCCGCCAGCTCATTTGCGCAGGGGGATAAATTTACAGAGGCATGTGAAGCCAATCTTGCTCGCGCAAAACATTTAAGGGGACTTAATAAAATAAAGGAGTCGGCAGAGGCCTATGGCCAGGCCGCAAGGCAGCTAATGATAACAGGAGATTCTATGAGGGCAATTGCAGCCTTCAAGATTCGCGGCGATCTTCTTCTTGAAGTTGGAATGTTAAGGGAGGCCATTAGGGCATATGAATACGCAATGGTGGGCTTTATAACTATGGAGGATGTGCCTCACGCCAGATCCATGCAGGCCCATATTGATCGGATCAAACCCGGTGGCAGCACTGATCTGGCAATAATTGGAAAGGATCCAACAAACCCTAAAATTGATATTCGAAGAATCCTTGAGGTAGAGCTAGAACTAATCAAGCGAGTTGAAGGGGGTAATGCCGAGGCAATAAAACAACTGGTAGATCTGACAGCCAAAATAATGAAAACATCCCCAGAAATAATTCTTCAGGCATTCATTCTGGGTGATGCCAAATTTTTAGAGATCTGTAGGACGTTGGAAGCTACGGGGCTACACTTCGACCGAAGAAAGCTAAAAGGCGCCCTAAATCAATACACACTTAAGAAAGAGGTAGCTCGTGAACTTGAAAACCGACGTGGTAAAACAGATTTCGCATCTATCGATGAAATGCCAGATGGCGGAGTGGGAACTTACAAAAAACCGGGCACTGCGACCATTGTCGTTGTAGGAACGGCCCCAGAGAAACCCGGACGAGCTGTTGTTGAGATAAATGTTGGAACGTCCGTACCAACAGCAGTGAGAGCCAAACCTAGGCCCCAAAGAGCAGTGGATTCAGATCTTACAAGGCTTGCCAGAGACGCGGCTCTAAATGATCCAGGCGCAATCCGCGAATTTATCGACAAACTCCAACGGACCCTTGAGAGGAACGGGACATCGGGGGGTTAGTGAGGCCATGATAGTTAACGCGCTGACAACCCAAAGTGGAAAACTTTTTCGTGAAATTCGGGATCATTTGGGTGATAGATTCGACATGAGTTACATGACCAACTTAAGAACAACTATGACCCTCAGGAAATCCGCTAAAGACAGGGATCATAGAGAAGAAAAAAGATTACGGGATCCCAAAAAGAAGTAATTGACAAATGCCTCCATTTTCATCAAATTCATGAACAATTCCAATTGTTGGCATATGTGTCATTCTGAGTCTCCGCTTATAGCGGAGGCGAAGAATCCAGTAAATTCAATTTATTAGCGCTGGATCCCTGCCTGCGGTAGGCAGGCTTCACTCGCCTCCGGCGAATTCAGGATGACAAAAAAGGAGACTTTATGACAGTAAGAGTAAGATTTGCCCCCTCCCCCACAGGTGGACTTCACGTTGGTGGAGCAAGAACGGCATTATACAATTGGTTATTCGCAAGACATAATAAAGGTAAATTTATCCTAAGGATAGAAGACACCGACCGTGAAAGGTCCACGAATGAATTCACGCAATCAATCCTTGAAGGGATGAAATGGCTGGGAATGGATTGGGACGAGGGCCCTTTTTACCAATCACAGCGAATGGATCTATATAAACAAAGTATTCAAAAATTGTTAGATGAAGACAAGGCATATAAATGCTATTGCACACCTGAAGAGGTGCAAAGGCACCGCGATGAATGTATGAAGACAGGCGCAAAGCCAAAGTACAGCGGTAAATGTAGAAACCTGAAAGAGGAATTAAACCAGCCATATTCGATTAGGTTCAAGGCCCCACAGAGTGGAACAACCGCTTATCACGATTTTTGCCGTGGCAAGATAACATTTAATAATGAAGAACTTGATGACCTTATCATCGCCCGCACAGATGGTTCGCCAACATATAATTTTACGGTGGTGGTTGATGATGTCGACATGAAGATAACACACATAATCCGTGGGGATGACCACATCAACAATACACCGCGCCAGATTATTATATATCAGGCGCTAGAGTACCCCATTCCAGAATTTGTTCATCTCCCCATGATTTTGGGGGCGGACAAAAAGAAGCTTTCCAAAAGACATGGCGCAACATTCGTAACCGAATATAAGGATATGGGCTTTTTGCCCGATGCTATGGTTAACTATCTCGCAAGGCTTGGATGGGCGCATGGCGATCAGGAGATCTTTTCGGTTGATGAACTTATCAACCTTTTTGAATTAGAAAAAGTAGGAAACTCTTCAAGTGTTTTCGATATGGAGAAATTTACCTGGGTAAACAGTCAACATATAATGAAACAGGTCAAGAAAAACCTGGCTGAACTTACAAAACCATTTTATAAAGAACTTGGAATAGACAACATAGATGATGCGCAATTGCTAAAGGTTATGAATGTAATGCAAGAACGTG
>CAZHVX010000069.1:0-10357 GCA_964536295.1 uncultured Pseudomonadota bacterium | reverse complement strand
CCAGACCCTTAGATTACAAGTTTTTCCTTCAACAACACTTATTTGTAATGTAACAAGATTATCGATTGATCTCACCCAAAGTTGCGGGGTTTTTGATGTTTTTAACATTCTGATATCATTATACATTTTAGCAATGTTTCACTGTACATTATTTTAAAATTGAAATAAAGGCAAATGTCCTGTAAAAGGAAATTATGACAAAGGCAGAAATAAACAAGGAAATAAATAGACTAATTACTCAGTTAACGACTGTATATAAACCAGAAAAGATCATTTTATTTGGTTCCGTCCTGACAGGAAAGGTTTCACCAGACAGCGATATCGATCTTCTAATAATCAAAAGAAACGTCCCACATCGCGGAATAGACAGAATTCAGGAAGTTGACAGAATTCTTGAAAGAAGGGGAATCGCAATTGACATTTTGGTTTACAAACCTGAAGAAATAAAAGCTGCACTTGACGATGGTGATCCATTTATTTCGTATATTATAAAAAAAGGTAAAGTTGTTTATGACCAATAAGAGAATTGTAGATGCGTGGATAAAAAAAGCTGATCAGGATTATTTTTATGCTTCGGCTTCGCTGGATGAAGAACTGGAATTTTATGATTTGATTTCTTTTCACTTTCATCAAGCCGTTGAGAAATATTTCAAAGCACTTATTATTTACCATAATTTGGAATTTAAAAAAATTCATGACCTTATGGAACTTCATAAAATGGTTATAAATTTGAATGATAAGCTTCAGGATCTTAACGAAGATTGTATTTTTCTTAACAGATTTTATATTGAGACAAGATACCCCGTTCACTGGCCCTCGAATATCACAAAAGAGGATGCTGAAGCCGCAAGGAAACATGCCGGTCACATTAAAGAAACAATTGTAAATTTAATTAAATAACCGTATCAATCGGTTGGATGTCGCCATTTGCGCCGGGTTTCCTGAAATCTGCTATTATTACCAATTAAAACTGGTACAAAGGTACGCAGGCAAATATAAGGAATACATAACAAATTAACCCCCCTTGACGAGCAAGGCAAGGCAGTGCTCAAAAGGGGGGTTGAAAGTTGGTTTGCATAAACCTGTTGCTGGGGGGGTAGATTTTTGATACTCTACCGGGTAATACGAAAATATGTAACTTATTGAAATATCATATAATATGGTCGACGAGCAAAAAACAAAACTAAATGATTTAGAGGTAACAAAGATCGAAGAAACCAGGAAGGAATCCGGGATTCCTCACTTATGTGCTTCGACGGGTCCACGCAAGAATCAGGCGATGCCTATTGTGGGCGACACCTTTTTTATTGGAAGATCCAGAAATAACACATTGGTTTTGCAGGACAGGTCTGTCTCCAGGAAACATGTAGTCATCAACAACGTCGAAGGGGAATATGTTATTAGTGACCTAAATAGTCGTACCGGTTTGTATGTAAATGGAAAAAAACTCCACGAGGCAACGCTACATGAAGATGATGTTATTGGAATTGGTGAATCATTGTTCACATTTCAGTTTCAGTCAGTCAATTACTCAGTGTGGCAGAGAAAAAAGCGTTTAGTTGGATGGAGTACCTTTTTCATGATACTGGTTCTGGGGTTTGTATTTGCGATCAGCACGGTTACTAAAAAATGGAAAACGGAACCAGTTCCATTATCATCAAAGGAAGAGGACCAAGTTAAAATTTATTATGATCGTGGTGTTGAATTCTATAACGCAAATCGTGATCTCGATGCCGCCTTGAAGGAATGGAAAAAGGCGGCGGATTTGGATCCACAGGGCCTAAATATTTATTCCGTTAAGGCTAAAAGTTTGCTTGAAAAATATGGCCGCACGAATTTAGATCAAAAGTAAGAGGGAGTATATATGGCTGAAGAACAGAGTTCCGGCGAAAAAACTGAGGAGCCAACGCCTAAGCGTCTTCGCGACGCACGAAAAAAAGGCCAAGTGGCTAAAAGTCGGGACGTTAATACAATAGTTATCATGATTACGGCATTTGCAATGGTCGCCGTTATGCACGAGTATATGGGGAGCCAGATTCAGGAGATCATGAATGCCAATTTCCAGGTAGGTGCAATGAAGGGTGACATCATAGATGAAGAAATTATGCAGTACGGCGTTACCGCATTTAAGACTTATATCAAGATAGTTGCTCCCTATATGGCGGTGTTGGTTTTTGTGGCATTTGCGATTGGGTTTGCACAGGTTGGAGCAATATTTACTACAGAGCCTCTTAAACCAAAGATGGATAAATTTAATATTGTAAAAAATGTTAAGAATATGATGAAGATTACAACTCTTGTTGAGTTGTTGAAAAACGTCGCGAAGATGATTATTATTTTTCTCATTGCATTCTTTGTGATATCGGATAATTTGAGAGAAATTGTTTTAACTGTTTCGGGAGAACCCTATCAGGCCGCATCAATTGCGGGTATGATATTTGGGAAATTTCTCATCCGCGTTTTTATCTGTTTTGCAATAATTGCATTGCTCGATTTGGCCGTTCAACGTTGGCACTATAAAAAACAATTGAAAATGACCAAAGACGAAGTTAAACGTGAATACAAACAAGACGAGGGTGATCCTTTAATCAAGAGTATGCGTCGTCAATTACACAGAGAATTGGCGATGTCTGATACAAGGCAGGCCGTTGGGGCGTCAGACGCAGTTATTACAAACCCGTTGGAGCTTGCAGTTGCCGTTAAATACGATGAGTCCGAGATGATGGCCCCTCAGATTATGGCAAGGGGACAGCGTTTATTTGCAGAACAGATTAAAGATTTCGCCAAAGATCAGGATGTTCCAGTAGTTCGAAACGTTCCACTTGCATGGGCACTGATCGAATTGGAGATAGGTGACGAAATTCCAGAAGATCTGTATGCAGCGGTTGCAGAGATCTTATCCATAGTCTACAAAATGAGGGGCGACAAGAGGGCAGAGGCATAGAATAAGTATGCAAATCAAAAAAAGAGTTCTACAATTTACATTAAAAGAAAAGTTTTTCCAGTATGCAGTAATGACCATTGGTTCGGCAATCTTTGCTGCATCGCTGGTTTTGTTTTTGGTTCCACACCAAATTGCGCCAGGTGGAGTATCAGGCCTCGGCGTTATTATTCATAGCGTAAGCAATATCCCCGTTGGTGTTGCGATGATCTGCTTTAATGTTCCAATTTTTGTTCTTGGGCTCTGGCTTTTGGGGGTAGATTTTTCAACCAAAAGCATCTACGCAACCATTTTGATAGCTATTTTTACGGATTTCTTTAATGAGTTTTTTCACCTAAGTGTAAA
Source organism: uncultured Pseudomonadota bacterium (assembly GCA_964536295.1). Lineage (GTDB taxonomy): Bacteria > UBA10199 > UBA10199 > CAZHVX01 > CAZHVX01 > CAZHVX01. The sequence continues at coordinate 7,071 of CAZHVX010000069.1, read as the reverse complement.
GCTTGGAGATCCTATATTAGCTCCGATATTTGGTGGCATTGGCCTTGGCTTGGGGATGGGTTTGGTTATTAAAGTGGGTGGTGGAACATCTGGATCAGGGACGCTAGCTAGGATACTTGCAAGATATATAAATCTAAAAGAGGGTAATGCGATAATCCTTGTTAATACGGGTGTCATTGTCATTGCCGGCTTTGTTTTTCGTAGTGCCGACCTAGCGCTGTATGGATTCATTGCTCTTTATATCTCCGCATTGGTGTCAAATAGTGTCATAGAGGGAATGGATTATGTGAAGGGCGCATACATTATTTCAGACAAAACCCAAGAGATTGGTGAAGCGATTCTTTCGGAGATGAATAGAGGTGGTACCGCACTTCACGGTCGTGGGTTATTTACGCATGAAGAAAAAGACATTTTATTTATTGTTGTTGAAAGTAAAGAGATCCATGACCTTACAAAGATCGCAAGAAATATTGATGAAGGCGCCTTTGTAATCGTAACCCCTGTTCACGAGGTGCTGGGTAAAGGTTTCAGGCGAAGGATATAGCGCGTTATTTCATATGAATATTTGGATTAATTTTGCATTATTAAACGTTTCAATTGAAACCTCTAAAAAGCTCAATTCTTGCGATTTTAAAAAACGATGTGTCATTCTGAGTGATAACGAAGAATCCAGCGCGCTCAGTATACACGCGGGATCCCTGCCTGCCGGCAGGCAGGCTTCACTGCGTTCAGGATGACACACAGTATATAAAAATAGTTTTTAAGAGATTTCAATTTCCATTTTTTTGAAATATTGGACAGTAAAACTCCAAAAAATCGGACAAATCAAGATCCCCACAAATCATTCAAAAGGTTTTTCCAAAGATATTCTCCTGTTGGGAGTGGTGGAAAATGCTGTTTGTCATCGCGCTTGCCTCGCCGAAGCCTTGACGTAGGCGGGAGGAGGCCGAAGGCCGACGTGGCGATCTCCTAAAATCAAGCAGTTACGGGAGATTGCTTCGTCGCTTTGCTCCTCGCAATGACAAAAAAATTCTCTTTCCACCACTCCCCTGTTAACAAAAGCTGTATATTGGCACGAAAGTTGCTGTTAAGTCGGATTATAAATTTTTTTGTTGCGTATATTAATCTGATGTACTAAGGAATTGGCTATGGCTATAACGCCCATCAAATCAATATTTCCGCTATTTTTCATTCTAGTTATCCTTTCAGGTTGCGCGTCAGATGTAACACCAAAGGAAGACTATGATAAAGAAGTCAAGCTAACAGAATCTCAGGACCCAACTCATCAATCAACAACGATCATCTGGGAAAAGACACTAAAAAATCAAATAAACAACTCAACAAAAATACTTTTCGGTAGAGTTGTTAATGTTGTTACAAAAAAGGATATCAATGAGATGGGGGACACTATTTTTTACTCAGTGGTGACCCTGCAAGTTCTTGAAACCTTAAAAGGGACTCATAGTGATAAATTTATTTTCAAGAGTTTAGGTGGTGTTGAAAATGGGCTTTTACATAGTTATTCAGTGTCTCCAATATTTGCAACTGGAGAAACTGCAATTGTTTTTATAGACAGAAATATTGAACAACCGTTGATTCCACTGGGTTGGTCGTTTGCAAAACTGGTTGTTAAAAATGATATTTTACTTCCAAGTTCAGTTGAACTTGCCACATTCAGAAAGTGGATTAAAGATTAAGTAATTAACATGAAACAAGTTTATATAATAATTGGTTTGTTTTTAGTTTTGTCTTTATCTTCTTTATCCTCGCTGAATGCGTGGAATCAACTTTTATCTCCTATTGGTGGCAAGCCTCAATTTTGGAATATGCATAATATGACGACACCTATGCCTTATTCTGTTAATCCAAATTTAACGGGAAATGGGGCGGGTAATGCCAATGATCAAATTTCAGCGATTCAAAATGCGGCAGATACATGGAACAATCAGGGTAATGCAAATTTCCAATTTCAATATCAGGGCCAAACAAATATCATTAATTTAGCAAATGATGGCGTAAATATTATAGCTGGTCGAACTGATTGTGTTTTGGCCCTTGGCCAATGTTTATGTGCATCTACGACTAATGGTAAGGTATCGGCCTTTTCGGACCAAACTCAGGTATTAAATACCGGGGAAATTCTGGAAAAGGATATTATTCTTTGCGATAATAATTTCAATTTTTTTGCCAGCGCAAATTCAAATGCAACACCTGGAAGCTTCGAATTAGATGCTTGGGGATTATTGGTTCATGAGCTTGGTCATAATTTGGGTCTAGGTCATCCTTTCGATGCAACACCTTCGCAGAACGTATGTTCAGTGATGCAACAAGGCTGGTTTTCTCAACAAAATTGTGGATGGAATTGGAACGAAACAAATAAACGAAATTTGGCATCGGACGATATTGTTGGAATACAGGGAATTTATGGTGTTTTTGATCCGGGTTTTTTGGATGACGACGGTGACGGGGTGCCCAATAATGCCGATAACTGTCAGGCAGCTTCCAATCCAAATCAGCTTGATACAGACGGTGACGGCAGCGGTGACGCCTGCGACAACGATGATGATAATGACGGCCTGACAGATGAGGAAGAGGCAGCCATTGGTTCCGATCCGACAAGTACGGACACCGACGAGGATGGCCTTAACGATTATGAGGAACATAGCGTTTACGGCACAAATCCAACGGCCAAGGATTCTGATGGTGATGGGATAGATGATTTAAAGGAGATTGAACTGGGCCTTAATCCCATCATGCCAGACAATCCGGCCGTTACGATAATTATAAATTATCTCTTAGATGATGACTCGGATGGTGACGGCATAGATGATGCTAGCGACAATTGTCCCAACAATCCAAATTCTGATCAATATGATTTTGATAACGACGGCTTGGGGAACGAATGCGACGATGATTTGTGCAACACAAACGCGGATTGCACGGCAAATCAGGATTGTTTATCACATAAGAAGTGTTTTAACAAATGCCAAACAAAGGACGATTGTCCGGAAACGATGTACTTTGGTTGTCTGGGAGGATACGGTCAATCCAACCTGGGTTATGGTTATTGTGTAACGGAGGAAGAAGCCGAAAACTTTTTTAAAGGGATCCTTAATAATGTTTTAAATCCCAATTAGGAAAATATAATTATGTATAAAAACAACCCCTACTGGCCACTAACCAGGACTCAGTATCGCATATCGGTTTATAGTGTCCGTGGCTACTGGCCGGAAGGGTGTAATAACGGGAGGTGAGGATGAAAAAGTTGTTTTTGAGTAGCATAGTGACGGTTTTTTTATTTTTGTTCTCTGTTTCTGCTCAGGCTGCCTGGCACAGCGGTGAAATTACAGCTCTATCAATTTCATCCAACGGGACAGTTGCGATGGTTATCAGCGGATGGGTGCGCGATAACTGCACATGTTATTCGAGTTGGCCAAGCTATATGTGTCTTGATAGAGATCGGCCGAGTTTTAAGGAAGAATATGCAATGGCTTTATCAGCAAAGGCGCGCAACAAGGCTTTGAGTGTTGCTATCGACGAAACCACATGCAAGGTGATTGCAATAGAGGAGTTCTAATATTTGATCCTTGGCCACTTTCCGAATGGATGTGAACAAAACACAAGATAACTTGAATCATCCTCGATATAAAGCGAGGGGTAAAATAGGAGGTGAAAAATGAAAAAGATCAAATTCATTGTTGTGGCGATTGCGGTCATTCTTATTGCTGTGAGCACAACGGCTTATGCTGTTTGGACTAACATAACTTATGTTATAAGGGTAGATCCGGACAGCGACGGCAGTATTCACATTGATTTAGATGAAGCAATGCCAGGTGTTTGTAGCGGTAATGGTCATTTGGACCTTTCTAGCACTCATCCCAATAAACGCGAACTATTTTCCATATTCTTGACGGCTTTATCTCTAGATAAAACAGTTAAAGTTAATTATTACGTAGGTGCAGGTGGTCAGTGTTGGATACAAAGGGCTGAAATATATAAATAAACTTGTGACGACTAAAGTGAAAAAAGCTTTGCATTGGCAACGTGAGTAATAACTGACGTACAGTTAATATGGATATGGGATGGTAATAAATTAACGTGTGGTTCTGGTCTACGGAGGATTGATATGAATAAATTATTCTTTATCGTGTCGTTTTTGTTACTTGTTGGCTGTTCGGCGGATGATATTGCGGTTGATCCCTCAAATAATATTTCGGATGACAATGCGTCAGCGCTTGATGAATCAATTAATGCAACTGCGGGTGATGCAAGTATTTCTCTATCAATTGATCCGGAGAGTTTACAGATAAAGGAGTTTTGTTCTTCTCCGGATATTTGTAAATTTAGACAAAGGTGTGGGGGAAGCAAGGTCGTCATAAGGAATGATTCGGAATACGACATAAAATTAATGTCAATCACCGTTAAAAAGTTGAATAGCAGGGGTGATTTAGACAGAGAGATGACCTCTGATTTGGTTTCAAAAAATATTATTATAAATGCTAATTCAGAAAAAGTAATGACAGCTAGGAACAAGTGTAGTTGCAAAAAAGGTAATTATCTTTGTTCCGAAGAGTATCCGCATACGGCCAGTCCATTTGTTGTTGGAAAAACAGAGAGGGTCGTTATGAGGTATAGTGCTAATAATGATATATTTGAAAAGGTTACAGAAGCAACTTATTCTATTGTGAGGTAGACAATTATGTTTAAGAAGTTTTATATTATATTATCGATTATTGTTGTATGTTTTTTGGTACCACATAATTTGTTTTCAGATGATGTTGGTTTTCCTTTTGAATTAAATCCTCAGGTAACATCTAGTAGCAATGATATAATTTTTGTGGCGGAACTTCCAACCACGGTAATATATTCTGTTAATTACCAATTTGATTATGATTATTCGAGTCCTGTGTATGATACAGTGCCACAAGCATTATGGCATAACTGGATAGGACCTTACTACACAACAGCCGCTCAATTTGGAGCATCAGATGAGCTGGAGATTGTGAGATTAGATGCAGCAAATATGGTAGATGCGTCCGAGACTTGTGATGGATGGGGTGGCTGGGAAAACTGCCTGGCAAGTTGGTATATGGACATTCACCCATTACGTTATGACGAGGAGTGCGAGGGCAAAAGCGGATTTGACAAGCTGTGGTGCCAGCATACTGCTTTTTATTATAACAATGTGCCTGAAGATTATGGTGATGACAATTATAGAAGGGTACGATTTTCAGGGCCATCTGTTGGAAGTAACTTGGCCGAATGGTTTGTGACTGGTTCCGAATTTAAAGTAGTTTGGGATGATGAAATTAATAAAAAACGTAGCTATCGTGTTGGGGATCAATATATAAAATATAATAATTTTATCATCTGGGATTGGAATGATTGGTGTTGGCCGGGCGTTGGGTGTGCTGATGCAGTTTGGGTGGATTTTTGGGAAAGTGACTATCCTCCCTTGGGTCTTCCCCATGATTGGATTATAAATAATGAATTGGCAACGGAAAAAGGGGTTGATACTCATTATAATGAAGTAGTACATCTTGAAGTATGGTTTAAAAATAGTGATCATGATAATGATGGTGTGATCGATATCGATGATAATTGTATGTCTGCTTTCAACCCCAATCAAGAAGACTTTGATAATGATGGAAATGGGGATGCCTGTGATGGGGATATCGACGATGACGGGGTGCCCAATAATGCCGATAACTGTCAGGCAGTTTCCAATCCAAACCAGGTTAATACAGACGGTGACAGCAGCGGTGACGCCTGCGACAGTGATGATGATAATGATGGTTTAAGCGATTCGGAGGAATCACAACTTGGGACAGACCCCGCAAAGGCCGATACCGATGAAGATGGTTTAAATGATCATGAGGAAGTTCAAATAGGAACTAACCCCACAAAAGAGGACACCGACGAGGATGGCCTTAACGACTATGAAGAACATAGCGTTTACGGTACAAATCCACTGAAAAAGGATACCGATGGTGATGGGATAGATGATTTTAAGGAGATCGAACTGGGTTTAAATCCCCTTATGTCAGACAATCCGGCTGTTATGATAATTATAAATTATCTCTTAGATGATGACTCGGATGGTGACGGTATAGATGATGCTGCTGATAATTGTCCGAGTGTTCCCAATCCAAATCAGGATGACTATGACGGCGACGGCGTTGGTGATGCGTGCGATGAAGATATCGACGGTGATGGTATAGACGACAATGCTGACAATTGTCCAGATGTTGTAAACGCGGACCAGAATGACCTGGATGAAGATGGAATCGGCGATCTATGTGACCCAATTCCTTTGGGTGATGTTACCGGTGATGGAGCTTTGAATGACGATGATATTGAATGTATAGTTGCGATTATACTTGAAAGAGAGGATGGGGATGGGATTCCAGGGTGTTCGATGGACAAAGCGGAGGCCGCGGATCTCAATTGTGATGGATCAGTTGATGTTGTCGATGTTCAGGTTGCAGTGATTCTAAAGATGAATTGCGTGCCCGATGGATGTCCACCAGGGGTGTTTGTCGAATCAATTGATTTTAATCAAAACAATATTCCCGATGCTTGTGAATAGTAAATTGGATTACGTAAATAATTGTGTGGATATGACGTGTGAACAAATAATATGCCCACATTTATAAAACTATAAGAGGAGGAAAAAAATGAAGAAAGTTTTAATCGCAGTTATTATGACCATTACATTAATGGTGGCTATCAATGTGGCGTACTGCGGTGAGTGGAAAAGTTTTGTAAATATGACGCAATTGACGGCAAACGGAAACAACGGTATGTTAATAATTACAGTCTACGAAAATGGTATAAATACACCATATTATGTATTATCTGACAATCCAAGTAAAAAAGAAATTGCCTCACTTTGCATGCTTGCAGCCACACTAGGCAATAAACTTGATTTATACTATGATATAATGCCAAACGGTGACCATATAGTGCACGAAGCAAATTTATGGTCCAAACTGTAGTTCCCTAATTTTCCCAATCATCGGGACGAAGCGGACGTCTAGGAGATTTTCGGTGATTAGTTTGCCGTCTTTT
>CAZHVX010000068.1:8573-10389 GCA_964536295.1 uncultured Pseudomonadota bacterium | reverse complement strand
CAGAGTTTACAAACGCTGAGAAGGCTGAGGCCGCTGAGATCTCTGAGACTTTTTTAATTAAGAATTAATAAAACTCAGAGACCCCAGTATTCTCAGCAATCTCCGCGTTTAAAACTCTGTGATCTCAAATATCAGAGGCATGGGGTTGGAGAGAGTCCATCTAAAAACCAATCGAAGAGTTCCTCTTTTTCGGGATCATAAACTACATGTCCACCCGGATAACATCTCTTTACGGTCAGATTGCCCCCATGGACACTACTTACATATGCAATATCCCTATCGTATGTAAATTGATAATTACCTATTGGTACCTTACTGTAGTTGGTAACCCAATCATCCGTTGACGTTGACATCCAAAAATCGGGTCTATTGGTACCAAGGGGGGATTCCTCCCATTCGGTTTCATAAAAGAGAAATACAAACAGGTTACCGACATCGTTAGCCTTACCAGGATCGTAATTCAGCCTAATTCCATGCAACATCGCGGCGTGCGTAAAGATATCCGATTTCCCCGCAACAAAGAGTGTAGCCGGAGCCCCCATTGACACTCCAGAAATCAAAACCTTTGAGGTGTCAACCGGAAATGCATCTAACATTTTATTGGTGCAATCCATAATAAATGTGTAGTCCTCTACTACATTATTTATATGATTGGGATTAGAATAATATATCGAACCATTTCCAAATGGATCTGATCTTGTGAATCCATCAGGTCCTAAAAGTATAACGCCTCTTTGATCGGCAATTGATTGAAATTGTGTAATATATGTACCGCTGCCATTCAAGCCGTGTAAAAGCACCATAAAAGGATAGGTCTGATTTGGATTGTAACCTGCCGGCAGATAGAAAACGCCACTGCGTGTTCCATTGCTATGGCTGATTCCGATATTTTCTTGCTGGTTGGGAATACGTGTTTGCACGACTATCTCAACCGGCTTGATTGGTATTCCATCATTTGTTTTGATGTGATGACAAAGCTTTATCTTGTACTGTGTAGATGGATTCCATGCCCTCAGCCCATTTGCTCCGGCCTCAAGCACCAGCGATAAAGAGCCACCTGACGCATCCACATCAAGGGTGAAATCGGCGGAATCATTTCCCGCCTTCAGCCAAACTGCTTCCTTTACGATAGTTGAAAGATCGATATCCCCTGAAACATTTAATTCAATTGGAACCAACAATTTATGGTTTGATCCATTTACAGCGGTTGCAACTATCGTAACCTGGTCCTCATCTGCAAATACGGCTTCGTCTCCGCAGTAATCAAAATAGTTGGCGATATCATCATCGCAAAGGTAACCTATTTCATCACTATCCAAATCGAGCTGATTCGGATTTGGAACATTTGGACAGTTATCTATATTGTCGGCAATACCATCAAGATCAGAATCGTTCTCTGTATCGCAGGCATCACCCACTTCGTCATTGTCACCATCAGCCTGATCCGCATTTGCAACCAGCGGGCAGTTATCATCTGGATCAAGGATTCCATCATTATCATTATCGAAGTCTAACTCATCACATATGCCATCGTTATCCTGATCGGGCAAATCTTCATCTGTTGACGAATCGCAATCATTATCAACTGCGTCACAAACCTCTGCTACCGGATTGCCGGCAATACAACTATCTTGAACGCTTCCATTTACACAACTTGTGTTTCCATCTCGATGGCAATCGCCTATTCCACATGAGGTTTGTTGAGATTGATAATGTTCATCTTTATTACCGTCACAGTCATCATCTAGATTATTGCAGTTGGCATCCGAAGATGGATTCCCAGCAACACAACTATTAACAATCTGTCCACCGGCGC
>CAZHVX010000068.1:0-8473 GCA_964536295.1 uncultured Pseudomonadota bacterium | reverse complement strand
GCATCCGAAGATGGATTCCCAGCAACACAACTATTAACAATCTGTCCACCGGCGCATGAGGTCGAGCCAGATGCGGTACACGCGCCAACTCCGCATGATGTAACCTGCGGCGCGTAGCCTTCATCCACCTGACCATCGCAATCATTATCTATATTATCGCAGTTTGCATCAGAGGTGGAATCTCCGGAAACACATGAATCTATAACTTGTCCATCAACACATGAGGTTGTACCCGTTGCTGCACAAATACCAATTCCACAATTTGTGTTTACTGAAATATAATCTTCATCAACCAAATTATCACAATCATCATCAACACCATCACAGGTTAAATCGGTATCCGAAAGTTTTTGACATGTATTATTGTCGTCTTCGTCTTCAACATCTTCGTTCTCTTCCTGATCATCCTGTTCTTCTACATCTTGATCTTCATCAACCACTTCTTCTTCCTCAGTATCCGTTTCTTCATCTTCCTGCACCGTTTCGGATGTCTCAGGTTCATCTGAGAGACTATCCTGATATTCATCTAATTTTTCCTGCAGATCCGCACATGCAACAAGGTTGATCATAAAAAAGAATACAGCTATGTAACGTATAAGTTTCACCTAAACAAACCTCCGCTTATGCGACTGTTATACCGTTTTTCACAAAAAAATCAACAACATAAATTACGCTCAGTGCATTTTCACTCAAAAATCACTCAACAAATTAGAAGTTGTTGATATTATTTTGTTTTTCGAATCAGGTCTTGAGCTGCCCCAAATGCGAATGTATTGAACTAACGCCGAATAATTGCCGATTTGGCTCGTGTCCCCGGAATTCCCCGGAATTTGCCCGGAATTTGTCTCCGGAATTCCTTGGCCGCGGCGGCATGGAGCGTCGCACCGCAGACATGATTATGGGTGTGTTCAATAGGATTTCAAAGTTTATTAAGAGGGAAAACTACCCCCAACTCTAACCCACTGATATTATTAGCTTTGTCTATGAAATAAATTCAAAAGAATAAGCAACTTTTCTGTTTGGTTGTCGACAACAACTATAAATGGAGAGCTTATGAACGATCCAATGGATACGTGTAATGGAATAGGTTTAGATGTATTGCACCTGTATCAACAGGATGTCGATATTCAGGCACGGTTGAGCGAAGAAGAAAAAACAAAACTGGATGGATTAATAGCCCAATTGGAAGAAGTTGACAAAGCAACTCCTGATGGATGTGTGACAAGAGACGATGTGGTCAAGGGTTACCCTGATAATAAATATCCCGATATCATCATGTCGGGGTTTCATTATCGGGCCAATGATTTGAAGGCAGTTGTACAGGGAAACTCATCGTCCAAAAATGTTACAAAAGTTGATGATCATTCAGAAGTTCATTCCCAAGAAATACCCACCATGACTATGGAGCGCAAGTTTGAGTTAATTGATAATTTATTCAGTCTCATATCCGAAGGTTATCTTGATAAGGATATGGAATATTCCCGAAGTGCATGCAATTCGTTCATTGATATTGCTACAGGTGCACGAAAGCTTATAGGTTTTTGGCAGGATGATAATTCTTTTTCAGGCATTCGGGAAGAATGGGCCGAAGGACGAAACGTTGTGCGAAAAGCGGCTCATCAAAAACTCTTAGAGTTATTAAAACAAGGCCACAGCGTTTCTGATGCAATGGAGAATATTCGCCAAAATAAACTTACGGCAACTATTGAAAATGATTATGATGAACATTGTTTATTTGGATGGTGTGATAGTGATGGGGTCATAAGCGCGTTAGGTCAGGTAAATCCCTTCAATAATTATTCTGTTCGCGAATATTTCGATATGTCCACCTCACGCAGGATAACCATTAAAGGTTATGATGGCGAACTTTATGCCGAATATCTGGACGAATATCCCACTGAACTTATTCAGAGGATATTAGAATTTGAGGGAGATAATATTGAGAGTCAGGCTCAGGTTTTTTTGGAGATGGGCCAATGGCTTAGAAAAAAGAATAACTGGGTAGGAACACAGGTAATATTTGAAGAGCTTAATAATGCCAGGAAGGTAATTGGTAATAATATTGCTGATGTTGCATATGATCAAATTGTCGATATGCATGGCAAGCCCGAAGAGCGTTCCCCCTTCATGGAATTGATTTTACCTCCCATGCCGTGGAATTGGAAATATTTTTCAGATCGGGAAAAGTATAACTTTTCCGATCGCTGGGTCGGTTTTGCCGCCTGGATGGTAAGCGGAACGCAGGCGGCAAAATACGTTGGCAACACCTTTAAACTTCTTGGGAACTCGGGAAAGATTATAACCGGTGCAGGTCAGGCAGCATCTAGGAGTGAGCTGGTTGTCGTGGATGTTATTGCCACAGGTGGTCGCGGGGCATTTAAAACCACGGCTAAAGTCGCGCTGGCCAATTCTGGCGTGAACCTTGCGGAAGGTGTTACGGTTTCCGCTCTGGGAGATGGGGCTGCCAGTGCAACCGCTGCGGGGGCTAAAGGGGTTGCTGTTCGGGTGGTTGAAAAACTTCCCGCGTGGGCCACGCAGGGTAGTGGTAATGTGGTTAGGGTTACTATGCACGAACAAAAATTTGCAAGGCTTGTTGCTGAATATATAAGTTCAAATCCAAGGGCCACACTTAAGGCTGCTACGGAGTGGGCGACCAATAGAGTGGGTGCTTCAGCAGCCAGTTACGGAGTAACTTTGTTTCCTGAGGCAGCGGTGGGTTCCTTGCCAAAGTTTTTTGGGATGGTGGCAAACGCTGGCAGCAAAATCGCGGCCCGGGCGCCTGGTTTAGGTAAAGCCGGTTATTATTTTGGCAGGGGATTAAATGGCATTGGAGCTAGCGCTCATTATGCGTGGGAATACACAGGCGGAGCGGTGGGACGAGGTTTTAAGAATTATGTTGCGCCGATAGGATACGGCGCCGGCAAAGGTTTTGTGGGTTGGCTGGGGGAAGGGGGGATGGTTCGTCAAGGCATACTTGCCGGATTACGCGGTGGAAATTGGGTGGTCAAAGAAACATTTGGACCGATTAAATTAAACTGGCGCGGTGGCGTGGTGGCGTGGTGGGGAGCTATGGCGGTTGGCGATCCGTTTATTGAGGGTGTCAATCCAATAGATAAAGGTATTCCATATGTTCAAGAATTTGTGCAGGAGGAATATCTTTCCACATATATTATGGATACTAAGGCTTATGAGGTAATTAAAGATATACGAAAACTCTCGAGGTAAATTTATGGCTCCAATTAGTCCAAATATAAGTACTACAATGTCATTCGACCAGATGCTTTCTGATTATGCCAGGCAGCAGGTCGATGGGGATAAAAATGGCATGAAGGACACGTTGGCGCGGATGGAGGCTATGGCCATTGGATCGGGGAACGGGGAATTGCTTGGCAAGATAAGAGAGCTGCGTGACGTTTCATCAAAACAAACATTACCATTAAATAAAGATCAGCAACTGTTTGCGAACTTGAAAGGGGCATGGACACAAATTTACGGCGAGCCCGCCAGTTGGCCCAAAAAATTAAACCAGGTAACGGAAACATTACGGCAAAACGTCGGGCTTGGTTCGATGCAATCAGCAGTGACCAGGTCGCTTCAACTGCTTAGAACCAAAGATGAAACCGTTCCGGCATTGAATACTGCCCTTCAAATAATTGGTCAATATTCCAAATATTCACACATCGTTCCAGAGATAAACGCCGCTATGGCATCGGGTTTCTGGAAGGAGGACGCGGCAAGGGCCGGCCTTCATTTTGCCCGGGATCCATTGACATTGGCGGTGCCAATTGCGGTGGGTGGTCAGGTTGGAAGAGGTCTGGCATCGTTGATGACCAGGTATGCCAGAGTAGCTGAGGCCAGCGGTGAAGCCATCGCCGGTTTGCAATCGGTGTTTGGTTTAATAGGCGAAACGGTGGGGTTTGTTGGAACTGCGCGAACAATTCAAACCGCACGAAACCAACCGGTGGATTGGAGTCTTGAAGGAACCGTTGGAGAACTTGCCGGTTCACTCGGTTTCTTCGGCAGTTTGAAGATATTCGGAGCAACGGCCAGAGGATTTGCATCAGTCATGCCTACAACGGAGTCAGGAATGGCCTGGTCAACATTATATTCACACTTTTCATCGATATTTGGATTGGCATCAACGGAGAAACTGCAGGCAGTAGCTGGTATCGCCCCAGAAACATCGGAAACATTCTGGGGAGGATTACAACGAGCCTTCTTCCTGCATGGAATTCTATCCACAGCGGGAAGGACCATGAATGTTGAAGGGGTAAAGGATGAATTTGCACCGGTTCAAAAGCGAGCGGATGATTTGTTAGAAAAAGGCAGTGTTATCCTCAGTTCATCATTTCAACCACGACCTTTAATGGTTAGTGTTCAAGGGCAATTTGATGTGTCGTTGAAAGTCCTTTTAATGAGCGAAAAGGTGGTAGGAGAACAAAAGCGTCCAGTTAAGGAAGCTGACAGCACTTCAAAATCGTCCTCGCGTTTAGCGGGGCCAAAAAAATCGCCCGAGGCAAGTGATGAGGAAGTTGGCCGGGTAAAGTCCTTATATATGATGTGGAAGGTTGAAAGCATAAGAAAAAAGATCGCTAAAAAGTTAGCAAAAATTTCCCAAACACTACAAAACGCATACGAAGGACTGCCTTTGGATTTGATTATTAAGTTGTGCTCTTTAGGGGCCAAAAAAAAGGAAATTGTTTCCGCTCTGACAAAGATGTGTCAGAAAGCTGGCCTCAACGGTATGGAGAGTGCAATGGAGGGGGCGTGCGAGATGACGGACAAATTAATTGCCCTAAATCGAAGTAAGGATGAAATTTTAAAGCTCATTACGGAACTGGCAGAGGTTTCCTGGAGCGATGTGGTCCATGCCTACGCCGTCGTTCCCTCGCTGATCCGGGAATCCGTTCCCCCTCAGCGGATAATCGATATTTATAAAAAGGCAAAGAATGTTCGGTTGAATGAATATAATTATAAAACTTTGTCAATTGTTATTACCGAACAAGGGGCCGATTTCGCCCTTTCCCTGTTGGAGTTGGCAGATAAAAACAGTTCGCTGGCCTTGAACTTTTATCCTCTTTTCAAGACGGACAAGTTCAGCAAGCAGGAAATTCTGGAATACGTTAAACGGGCAGTAGCGAAGGATTATAAAACTGCCCAGTTGCTTCAGGGCGAGTTGGAATCCGCGGGTTTTACTGCGGTACAAATCAAAACGGTACTATTAAATCAATTGAATCATAAGGAGATGTTAGGTTCGGACGCATTTGTCGCTCTGATAAGGTCGATGATCGTGGATCGCATATCGGCAACAACCGTTGTAGACGTTATATCTTCTCTGGATAATCTGCCCGAAAGTACGGCCTCTGCGGCGGCGGAATATCTGGAGGGAGGCCACAGCCTGGAACAATTCAGGGAGGATTTTGAATCCCTGAGAGACCAGGTGAAAGAGGATGCCCTGGCGGCCTGGCCGATAGTTGCTGCGGCGAGAAGGAATGTATTCGGCCTAAATCCTGCCCTGGGGATGGCCAGAGATATCAAGCAACAAACCGGAGGGGAAATCTCCAGCGCTTATACCGCAGCGGCGCAGGCAATTGCCAAAAAGTGGTCACAACGAAAGATCGATAAAATGGTAACCGATGTTGTGTCAGCATCCGATTTACAACGCAAGCTGGCATTCACGGTCGCCGGCAGGCTGATTGCAAAAGATTACACTCCGGAGTTAGTCGTCGGGATGTTGCATTATATAGGCGAATTGACGGGAAAAGACAATTCGGGTGGTTACAGGATTGTTCTGGCGCTGTTATCGAGGGGAATAGATATTAAAGGGGCAACGAACTATCTTGTAAAATTCAACAATTGCCTGGCGGAAAAATTTCAAGGGAAAATCAATGGTCAAAATGGGGAAAACACGGTCACTGTGATTACTTTCGAGAATGGGGAGGAAATATCTCTGTCGGAATTTAAAAATCAAGTCATCCAGCGGGTTTTTTCAAAAGCGGAGGTTTACGAATCAGTGGCCACGTTCATCGAACTCGGCCTCACTGGCGAAATGGCTTTGGAACTGTTCGCAACGATATTGGATGCCTATTTAAAGGACCGGGCCGCGGCAACTATAGACATGTACTTTTTCACACATCTGACGAGTAAATATTTTGTCGAACTTCATGAAGGAAAGTACGGTTTGCAGAATTCCCGCAGCTTGGTCAAAGCATTGGCCGAAAAAGGATTCAACACCGAACAGATTTTCCGGGTCATGCGGGGTACAGCCGAGAACTCCCTATGTGCTGTCTTTCATGTCTACGAAAAGTTACCCAAACTCATTACAACGTTGTTGGAAGGCGGTGAGATAGATGCCGAAGGTGTTGCTGACATCCTTGCCCACACAGGTGGAAGCGCGGCGATAACTGTCGATCTGGAAACCGTCTATGAGGCACTGCCATCTCTGGTCAAACTGAGTTTCAAATGGCTAATCAAGGATGGATATTCTTACAGTGGCGCGATGGACGTTATTGGAAATATGGTTCGGCATGCCAAAACCTTCTATACAGAGAAGACGGAGACGGGAGAGCAGGTATGGAACGTCTGGAGACTGGCTCAAAGTTATTCTTCCTCCTTTCCATCTGCATTTGCTTCTGGAGGGAGCGGACCACCCACCTGGAATCCCGATAGTTTTTACGCCAATGTTTTGATTTCCTGGCTGGAGAAACCCAATGGATTTTATCTCCTGAAAGACGGAGTTCCCCTGATGAAGGATGAACAGGCAGTGCGGGCGAATCCCTCCCGATTTACACAAATTCTGAAAAAACTACCCCCTTATTCGCAGCTAGCATTTATGCGTTATCTCAAATTGCGCTTTCCAGAAGAGGAACTCACTTTGGAGAAGGCAGAAACGGCGAGGCTTAAGTTTCAAAAAACAATTGATGATTATAAAGGAAAGATAGTAACCGATGCCGATACGGAATTCATCCTTTTTGCGAATGGGGAGGAGCGATTCAATCTACAGCTGGCTAAGGAATTCTTCCTGACCTTCGGAGGAAAAAATGAAAACATAGTTGCCGAAGGCCTGAAGGGACCGGAGGCCAAGGATCAAATTTTAGAGCTGGTGGCGGGAGAACCCGGCAGGAGCAATGGGACTCGGCGCACTTTTATTATGTATCTGGGACATGGAGATAAAGAGTATCTTTCCCTGGGACAAGGGGATCCGGTATCTGCATCGAAGGAAAAAACAAGGATTGATTTTGCAGAGTTTGGTGAAGCGCTTCTGTCCCGGTCCACAGTGTATTCCGGCGATCTATCTTCGGTTATCATATATACCGATGCGTGCTATAGTTATAATTTTATCAGAAATCTGGAAAATTTTTTGCGGGGCAAAGGCGTCAAGACCCTGCCCATCGTCATTACCTCTTCCAACCTCGATAGCCTGGGGACCGGTGGTTCATCAGAAATGGATTCCGTTTATCTATCCATGATTTTAAGAAAATTCGCGGGTAAAGTAAGGGCCTTACGGCTACTCCATTTTCTGGAAACGGATGTCGATCCCAGCGTGAAAACGGTTGAGGATCCAACGATCTTTGTGCCGGATCCTGATAAGCCCGATAGATATATAGAAATCGGTTAGGTTGAAAAGATATTTTCTGCATATCCTGCTAACACTTTATTAGGCTAGCTGCTCTAGAAAGGCTTCGACACGGGTACGATGTTGCTCGGCACTGGCGTTTCTCGAATCACAGGCATCGGCGGAGAGGTTCAAAAATGGTAGATTTACACCTCTAAAGGCATTCTCCAATAGCTGCACATTGCCAGCGGCCTGGTGGCACCCCCAGTTTGACAACTGCACCACTCCATCCACACTATTATCCTTTGCAATCTTTAGGATATGGTTGATGCGCCTGTCGATTGGACCATTGGATGGATGTGTAATCAGGCGTTTGGCAATAGATCCAAAAAAATCACCTTCATTATATGGTTGGGCATATGGTGATGAGTATTCATCACATACGATACGCGCACGGATTGCGTCGTCTATCCAAACCCACAAGGGCGTATCATATTGAGGCGTAATATGTAGCCACAAAAGACGCTTTGTTGAATCACCTAAATATAATTTATTAAACTCTTTTCTTGTTTTATCTCCACTTTCTAAATCTTCACACATCTTCTCTAAAATCCTTACCAGCTTCTCCTGCCCCAAAAGATAATGAAACGTAAACGCAAAACCAATTATTTCATACGCTTTATATAGATTTTTAAATTGGTTTTGTTGACGTAGATCATAAAATCTTTTGTTCCACTTAAAGGCCTGATTTACAAGAACAGCACGGCGCTTCCACTCACTATCAGGAATCCTAATTCCATATCTGTCCTGTAGTTGGTTGACCACATCAACTATTTGATTCTTAACATATTCAATGGCACCGGATGATTCTTCATATGGAACATCAACAAAAATAAAAGGAACCTTCTGCTCATCTGC
>CAZHVX010000067.1:639-10399 GCA_964536295.1 uncultured Pseudomonadota bacterium | reverse complement strand
GATCCTTTTAGATATAAGTATGCCTAAACTCGATGGTTTTGAGGTTTGCAGAAAACTTAAAGCCGACAAACGTTACAAGGATATACCAATTTTTATACTCACAGCACGCACACATGATAAAAGCAAAAAAATTGGCAAGGCCCTGAAGGTCGAAGAATATATTACAAAACCCTTCTATCTAAACTCCTTGGTCGAAAAGGTTGCAAAGGCAATCAACTAGGGGAGTGGTGGAAAATGCGTTTTGTCATCCTGAATTCGCCAAACCTGCCTCGCGTTGTTCAGCAAGGCGGGGGCGAATGAAGCCTGCCTACCGCAGGCAGGGATCCAGAGTTAACAAATTGATTTTACTGGATTCTTCGCCCGCCTTTGGCGGACTCAGAATGACACGAGAGTCAACAAAACGTATTTTCACCACGCCCCTAATTGTTCTTATTTCTCAATACGTTACAATAACCACAATTTACTTGCAACACGTCTTATAATGTGTTTTTCTGCGAAGAAGTTAAAAAAACGATTTAGAGAAAAAACAATCTATGCATTTGGATTTTGTTAAAAGTATTCCGGACCAACTTAGTAGTATTCCTTTTTTGGAATCTGCGCACCAAATTAACACCCAAACACCAAGAGCACCATCATCATTTCAACTTATAAACAATGCGGGCTTGGGTTCCATAGTTAACGGTGTTCATTTGGCCACAACAACGCCAGATGATGATGACCATTCAGGAATACCAGCTTGGATGTGGGTAGTGGGTGGATTGCTTTCGTTCGTCGCAACAAAACTGATATCGCTTGCAGTTGTAGTTGTTGCTGGGAAAAAGATATCCGCAAAGATAACTCCAGCTCTTATTCAAAGGGCCGAAAAAACATCTCGAGGAAGAGTACCAACAAAGGACAATATTAAAGATTTTATTAAAACGGCAAAACGCTACGAATTTGTGGGACGCTTTGCTGGGTGGATGAGGGACAAAGAGGCACGCAAACAGGCAAAGAGCTACGCCGCGGATCAATATGCTAAAATTGGTAGTTTCATTTTAAAAAACCCTGGAACTCAATATCCAATTACAGCAACACTTGCCTTTGAAAAAGCATTACTAAATTACAAAAAGGCCCGAAATGTTTTCGGTGAAGCTCTTGTAATGAAAAATCTCGCCGAATGCTACATTGCCGATGGCAAAAACGCAGAGGCGTCAGAGCTCCAGGTCAGCGCACTTCAACTAATCACAGAATTTGTCAAAAAAGGCACAATGGGGGGAATAAGAATTGAAACTCGCGGCGGAAAACCATTACCCCCCAAAGTTATTACTTTACGATATTTAGCCGATCTCCATACGTTTGCCCTTGAACACAAAAAGTTGACGGAAGATGAAAGACATTCGCACATAACTGAATCCGTTAACCTTCTGATTGAATCAGCCTTCTTGTCTACTGACATTGACAATTCAATTCAACTTGTACTTAGGGCCTCAAAAATTGCCGAAGGATCAAATGCCGATCATCTACAAAAAAGAATAAATCTGGCGAAGGCATATTTTTCCTGGCGAAAGGGAGATATCGATTTGGCACTAAATCACATACCAGGTAGCGCACAAGAAGCAAGAATGTCTATGATAAGCAGCCACACGGATATTCTTGTAAGACCTCTCGTTGAGTTAGCGGAAAATCTTGCGGAGGTAGTGAGAACCGAGCTCTCCGGACCAACCACCAGAGAAGCATTTGAAAGATATTGGGTAGCCGCAAAGGCCTTGGCAATAATCACACAGGATCTCCCCCTTGATTCGCGGGTTGAGGGACTTCTGCCAGAGGAATCTGTTGGGCAGAGTCTTCCGCGAACAATTCATGATATGAGGATGGCCACAACCGATCCACAATTAAAATCCGCTGCACCTCCAATTGATAATATCGTTCTCCCAAGGGAAACCGGACCAGCAACAGTTAGAGATATGTCCCCGGCGATTGGTGAAGCCGGAAGGACCGAACCGGTAGATCCACACGGTGAAACCGTTCCCGCAATGAGAGATTTCGCTGAAGAAGCTGCGTCAACCAGTGTTGCCCTACCAGCAATCCTTGAAGGCGACCGTGCCACTATTGAAGTCGCGGGAGAAGCACCAGCAAAAGAACCCGTTGCGATTGTTGAAGTTGCCGGTCCAAAAAAGATCGAACCTACACCCCCCAAAAAAGCTACTGGCCTCCATATATCAGAAAACGGATCTGTCCGAAGATTTCTCACTGCAGTAAGAACTGCAAATTCTGAGCAAGCCCGTAACCTTGCAATGAGACAACTCGCACTAGAGATCGAAAGACTTACCTCTATCCGTCGGGATGATGCACTGGCAATTCTTAAAGGCAATCGCTCCGATCCAAATTTGACTGTTCGCAATGCAATGCTTGGTGCAGGGATTAGGTCTACTGAAGTGGTAACCTATATGGCCGACATGAGGGATGATGCTCCAAGCCGCCCATCTAACAGGAAAGACCGCCCCTTAAGGGAATTAGGCAAAAAAAAGTAGATACAATCATGCTTATCTGGTTGTGTCAGTAAACGGTCTTTGATGTTGTTAATTCCGTTTGTCATCCTGAGCTTTAGCGAAGGATCCAGCGCCAACCTGAGTACACTGGATTCTTCGGGCTTTGCCCTCAGAATGACATGCAAAATAGCATGTTTAACAGTATAACCATTATCCATGCTGACACAACCAGATAAGCATGGATACAATCCTTTGATATTACTCAATATTTTTCCACGCAACTTTTTTAAAAAACTGCCGACACAATATTTGGGTAGGGATATTCTTACCACCCCCACCTAACCTCCCCCTTTCCGCCAAAGGCGGATCAGCCTCTGGCTGAAGGGGGAGGTAGGCTAAGGTTAAAAAACTATCATAGGAGGAAAAATGAAGAAATATCTAACATTAGCATTGGTTATCCTTATGATCGCGCCGGTTATTATGGGTTGCGGCAAAAAAGATACCCATTGGGGACAAAGACTTGATCAGGATGAGAAGTGGTGGAAGAAAGAGGGCCAATCCTGGGATCGTAAAACTAATGTTTTCATGACGATTGGTTATTCCAATCCAGATTGGGTTGATAAAGAGGATCTAAGAAAAAGCGCCGATCTAGATGCAAGATCTCAGATTGCATCATTCATGAATAGTCTAATCAAAAATTACATGGAAGAAATTCGAAGTAACGACTTTAAAATTTCGGAAAGATCCGTCAAATCGACTGCAAATGAAACGGTTATCGGTTCTGTCGTAACGGATCGTCATTACATAGATAAGAAAAAACAAAAACAATATTTGTCGCTGATAAAAGTGGATCTAAATTACTTCTTTGATAATGTTTACAAAAAATATCAAAGTGACATGTCCTCGCAAACACGCGCCGATAATGCCGATCTAGAAAGTGATGAGCTGGATAGGCTAATCAAAAGAAAAATCGACGATGCAATGGATGACCTAAAGAAGATTGAAGAGCCTGTTATCGAGAAAACAATTAAGGGGGAATGATGAAGAAAACAAAGCTCATTATACCATTGGTGGCGCTCTCATTATTATTGCTGCCAGTTGATCTTATAGCAAAAAAGGCCCCTGATTGGATTAACGGATCATCAAAGAAGTATCCATCTCCGCAATATTTTATCGGAATTGGCGCGGTTTCTTTAAATAAGGGTGGTGAAAATCAGCAGTTGCAATGGGTAAATGATAAGGCGCGGGCAGAGATCTCAAAAACGTTGAGAACGCATATTAACGTTGAGACGAAATCCGAGCGCAGAATAAAGAGCAGGGGGGGACGGGAATCACGATCTCTAGATTTGGCCTCATCTCAGATTGATATTGTCACCGCAACGTCAAGTGAGGTCTTGGAGGGTGTTGAGATTAAGGAGAATTACCGTTCTTCGAGAGACAAGATGCTCTATGCCCTTGCTGTTTTGGACCGTCATAAGGCAGTGAAACGTCTGGAAGGTAAAATAAAAAAGGCAAAATCTAAAATGCTGGCAGAGATGGAAACGGGGGAAAAGCTTCAATCAGAGAAGCGCTTGCTTCCAGCGATTGCACATTACAAGAAGGCGTTAAACTATGCCGGCGATATTGCACCGATTAATGATTTGATAAGTGTCTTAAGACCTACCGGTTCCGGTGAAATAGATGATATAAATCATGAAGTCTACATAGAAAAATTAATTAATTCACTACAAAGACAGGTCCGATTTGAAATAAATGTTGAGGGTGATGCATTAGGTATAAAAAATTATATCATTAAGGGATTAGCAAAGGCGGGATACGTTACAAAGGGGAGCGGCTCATCGAATACAAAAATATACAAGCTGGTTGGTTCAACCAATTTGGCCTACAAAGGCATTATTGATATGGGAAAAGATATGAAGATGCATATATATCAGGCCTCACTTGACTTAGAGGTGATAAATCCCGATCAAAATGAAACCTTGGGCGTGTTATTATGGAACGCAAATGCGAATGAAAAGACGATGGATGGTGCCGAGGTATCGGCAGTCAGGGCGCTGGGTAAGCTGGTTGAAAAACGAATTTCTGATGAGATAGCAAAATTGTTATAAATGCAACAGGGTCGTGGTTCGTATTTATGTCATTCTGAGGAAGGAACGACCGAAGAATCCAGTGTTTTAACGCTGGATCCTTCACTGCGTTCAGGATGACATTATAGCTTTGTGAATAATGTTAATTATAGGAGGTTTTAATGAAAAAAGTAACGATTCTTTTGACATTGCTGGCGTTGGTTGTTTCTGCCTGCGGAACAAAAACATACACGAAGGGTAAATATGTTGACCCTGATGAGGTGTATTTGCTCAGCGATAAGTTCGTTGAGTCAGATCTTCAGATGATTGCAGAACAACTGTCGGAATCGCTTTTATCAAGTGATATGCTTGGATCTCAATCAAAAAAACCAGCAATAATTATCAGCTTGTTTACTAATTCGACGGATGAACATATCGACATCCTTTCATTAACAAATAAAATGCGGGTTAAATTGCTTAAATCAAATCGTTTTGTATTCTTAAATGAACGATTAAGAAAAGAGATGGCAAAAGAATACGAGTATCAGTCATCAGGTTATGTCAATCCTGAGACCGCAAAGCAAAAGGGCAAGCAGATTGGCGCCGATTGGCTGATTTCTGGACATATCACATCAATAAGACAACCCGTTGGCAAAAAAGAGATCGTATACTACAAAACTACTTTGGAAGTAACAGATCTAGAAACATCAGCAATCATGTGGGCAGATGAAGTTGAGGTTAAAAAGGCATTCAAGAGTAAACGCGTAAGAATGTAAGGGGCCAATATGCATAGATCTTTACTTTTTAGAGTAATCGCATTGGTTGCAATTTTCTTTGTGACTTCCTGTGCATCTACATATCAAAGCCGCGCAAAGCCGGCCAGGGAAGCCTTTAACAGTGGTGATTATGACAAGGCAGTGGAGATAATCGAAAAGATTAAACCCGCTCCCAGGGATAAGCTTTTGCACCTTTTGGATAAGGGTATGATTCTGCACGGTGCGGGTAAATATAAAGAAAGTAATCAAACGCTAACCGAGGCCGAGGACCTTTGGAAGAATCTTTCTATAAAAAGCGTTTCAAAGGAGACGGGTGCTACACTCTGGAGTGAGGAGGGTGTTGATTACGCCGGGGATAAGTATGAACGTGTAATGATCCCTACTATTCGAATGCTAAATTACGTAGCATTGGGGGATTGGGATGGTGCCTTGATTGAAGTTCGAAGAATCCGTTATACAGTTGAAAAAGTTTACGGCTCAACAAGGGATTTCGACAATGCCTTTGCCCTCTATTTTTCTGCAGTAGTTTGGGAAACGTTGGGACATATCAATGATGCGCTGATAGATTATAAGCAGCTTGGTAAACACGGAAAACAGGTTCCGTACTATGCACATGATATCAAAACAACCAGTAGTCGTTTGGGGCTTGCGGATAAGTTGCCTGAAAAAGGTAATATGGCATGGGACGCATCAAAGAAATATCGAGATGATAGGGCGCAAATCCTCGTAGTGATTGAATCCGGCGAGGCACCATACTATGTAGCCGAATCGGTTACAACCGGTTACTTCACGATATCGGTTCCGACGGTTCGTTCCAAACCAATACCAGTTCAAAGTGTAATGGTCAAAATTGATGGCAAGGAGGTCGGCCAAACGTATCCATTCTATAACATAGCTGAAGATATATTGGGCGCATTAAAGGAAAGACAAAAACGAACATTTGTTAGAAAGATGATAAAGCTTTCAACACAGACGGGGCTTTATGTTGCCGGAAATGAATTAATGAAGAAAGACGATACCAAATCCGAACTTGCCGGATTAGCGTTAACAGCTCTTTCATTTTCGATGTCGGTTGCTGAAAAAGCAGATGAAAGAAGCTGGAGAACATTGCCAGGGATGTTTCAACTTGGCAGATTTTACGTATCCCAGGGGACCCATGAAATTGAATTAATACCACAGGGTGGTGGTAAGACATTCACTACGACATTGGATGCAAAACCTGGCAGGCCCGAAATGGTATTGGTAAGATATCCAAAGAGTACGGGAATAGCTGAAAAATTAAAACTGCCCGAACCCACACGGATTGCTGAGGCCAGGGGGCGCGAAAAAGTTCTAAAAGAGAAACTTAAGGAAAACCCCTCTGACGGTAATATAAAAATTGAACTTGCATTTGCTAAAATGGAAAGGGGAAGTTACGAAGTTAACGATCTCCTTGTTGAGGGCCTAAAGGATGGCGGCAATAAAAATAAGGGTGCAATGGGGTTGGTGATATCCCACGCTGTAGGGGAAAACATTAAAGGGGCAATTGATTGGGCCGAGAAAGAAAATTTTACCTTCTATGAAAATGCTCTCAAATATACACTAAAAAAAGAGAAGAAAGTACCAACAACAAATTTAAGTAACAAGGAATCTCTAACCAACGGTTTCGATTATTATCTCTATGGTTTGATGAGAGAGAAAGAAAAGAAATACGAAGAGGCCACCAAGATGTTCGCTAAAGCGCATCAAATTGGACTTTACGGTGAGCTTGTGGCAAATAAGGTGATGGATAATTATAAAAAAACAAGTAAGGAATTTAAGAAGTCAAAAGAGGGTACCGAAATTGCTTCTAACTTTGCAGATGTTTACCTTTCACAGATGAATTAGTGAAACAGGATTAACGCTGATAAACGCAGATTTTTACTGTTTATTTTTAAAAATTGAACTGGCATAAAAATATATAAATATTTAATGTGTTAAATTTTTATTGTGGAGGGATACAGAATTAATAAAACATCCGTGTTTATCTGTGTTCATCCTGTTTCAAATATAATTAGGAGATACTATGCCAATAGCCAATATTCTTACATTTAGTAGATTGTTAATCGTTCCATTTTTTATCTACTACTTTATAATCGATTATCACTTTGTTGCATTTATTCTCTTTGTCATCGCCGGTTTTACCGATCTTGTAGATGGAACTATTGCCAGGTTTATGAACCAAACCTCTGCAATTGGGGCATTTCTTGATCCATTGGCGGATAAGCTACTAATGTTGTCGACATTTGCATGTCTTGTAAGCGTTGATGTAATACCACTGGCATTCTTTATGCTCCTGATAGTCAGGGACTTCATAATCATGGGAGGAATTGCATTTCTGCGTTTTATTGAGGCAGATGTGGCCTACAAGGCCCTTTGGACATCTAAGTTTGCGACCTTGTTCCAACTACTAACCGCAATTCTTGCCTTCATAGTCCTTATTTGGCCATCGGTTTATTGGTTTAAATGGCCCGTCAGCTTTTACATGTGGGGGATGATTTTAGCCACCACTGCACTGATTTTAACTTCAGGGATCCAATACACGGTTATTGGTTTGAAAATTCTAAAAAGAAAGGAAAATTCCGTGAAGGTTCTTTAATAAAACCGTTTATTTGTCATCCTCGCGAATGCGGGGATCCAGTTTTTTTAGTAACTTCTGGATTCCTGCCGGAGTTTACCCTCGCGCAGGCGGGGGCAGGAATGACATAAAAAAGAGATTTTTCAGAAGGTTCTTTAATAAAACCGTTTATTTGTCATCCTCGCGAATGCGGGGATCCAGTTTTTTTAGTAACTTCTGGATTCCTGCCGGAGTTTACCCTCGCGCAGGCGGGGGCAGGAATGACATAAAAAAGAGATTTTTCAGAAGGTTCTTTAATAATGATTTTGGAAATAAGAGATATAGGCCTAAAACCTTACAAGGAAGTCTGGAATTTGCAAGATGACCTTCGTCAAAAAAGGCAGGATGAAAAAATTCCCAACACCTTAATCCTTTGCGAACATAATCCGGTATTTACACTTGGTAAGAGGGATTGTTCTGGAGATATTCTTTCACCAAAAGAAATTATCAAAGCAGATGGGATTGAAGTTGTTCAAACCAATAGAGGGGGCAAAATCACATACCATGGGCCAGGGCAGCCGATCGGGTATTTCATTTGTACATTAAATGATCTCAAGCTTGGAATTAAAGATTTCGTTAACGCCATAGAGGAAATGTGCATCAGGACCCTAAGAGATTTCGATCTTGATGCCCAAAGAAGTGAAATAAACCCGGGTGTGTGGATCGGTAACAAGAAAATTGCTGCAATTGGTCTTAATATTTCGCATGGAGTTACACAACACGGTTTTGCTTTAAATGCCGCGCCTAATTTATCACATTACAGACATGTTATTGCATGTGGTTTA
The DNA here is from genome assembly GCA_964536295.1 of uncultured Pseudomonadota bacterium. Lineage (GTDB taxonomy): Bacteria > UBA10199 > UBA10199 > CAZHVX01 > CAZHVX01 > CAZHVX01. The sequence goes on along the minus strand of CAZHVX010000067.1, from coordinate 1,669 downwards.
AGAGACCATGGTGTGACATCTATGGAAAAAGAACTGGGATTCAAACCTGATCCTAACAAAATCAAGGAATCAATTATTAAAAATGTTTCCGCTGTGTTCAACGTCAATATCACTTATTGGAGTCAAAGTTGAAGAGTGGGGGGACATCTGAATCGGATTCTTCTACCTGAAATGTTGGTTCATTAAATTCTACTGGTTCTTCATAAACTGCAAGTTCTGTGGCATTTTTGCTCTCATCAGGCAGGGATTTCAAAAAATCTTGATAATCTTTTTGTTTTACTTCTTCTTTTTTCAAATAGTGTTTAACAACTCTTTGATCAAAAAAATTTACATCTGTAATTTTTGCCATATCGAAATAACCTCTCTATTGTTTTTGAATTTCCATTACTATTTTGCCGTTTTTGAATATCCTAACATCGCCAGAGGATTCGGATATTACAAAGGCAACGGCGTTAGTCATGGCCGTAATGCCGGCAGCGGCCAGGTGTCTGCTACCCAAACCGCGTGGGAGTTTTTCTTCTTTGGATGCTGCACCAAGATATCTTCCAGCCGTCAGGATAATACCGTCATTGCTGATAACAAACGCGCCATCCATTGCAGAGATTTCACGAATGGTATCTTTTAATGAAGGCGCCAATATATTTCTTTCATTTTCGTCATAACCTTTAAATGGATTGATGATCATCTGCTTTGACAATTGCATTACATGATCCTCGTCACCAACAACAAAAATCGTACCTATCGGTTTTCCTTCACGACCTTTGCTTGCTAATTCAATCGACAAACCAAGCACCGCCTGGAAAATTTCCGGTTTAACCGATTCGCTGATTTTCGTAATTTCACGGCCAGTTAAAAGTTCTGTTTCTTTTCCAGTGTCGATAATTTGAATGTTGTCCAGACAATTTCCGGATGATGGGCCAACGGCACATATTATTTTATCGCCGATAGTTATATACTCCAGCGATAATGCCAAGGTTGCAGCAACCTTTATTATGCCCACACGGGAGAGGGCGATTTTGGGGATAACTAT
>CAZHVX010000067.1:0-629 GCA_964536295.1 uncultured Pseudomonadota bacterium | reverse complement strand
CAAACCCAAAGAATCCTTACTTTCTGTTGTAAAATCCCAATTTTTCTTTTTGCTGACAAGGATAAGTTTGAAATCCTTCGATATGCTTGAGCCAAATTTAAGGTTATCAAGCGCATCTATATGAACTAACACGGCTTTTGCCTTCGTTTCTTTGGCTAAGCCGAACGCCATGTCTAATAATGCTTTATTTGCAGCCTTCATATTCTGAAAATACAATAATTTTAAGATTTGATCAACACAATTATGATGTAAAATCACCACTTTACGGCTTTTTTTTAATAAATGAATTGACACATGTATTTCCTTGGGTTTATAAGGCTCCAAATGGAAGAGATCATAAAAAGATTGCTCCTGGAGCTGGGCGAAGATCCCAACCGCGAAGGGCTTATCGAAACACCAAGGCGTGTAAAGGAATCCCTACGCTTTTTGACACAGGGGTATACCCAAGATCCAAAGGAGATCATAAAAAACGCTATTTTTTCGGATCCTTGTCAGGAGATGGTTCTTGTTAAGGACATACCACTTTATTCACTTTGTGAGCATCATTTGCTACCCTTCTATGGACATGCCCATGTGGCGTATGTCCCCAAGGACAAGATTGTTGGGATATCCAAGATAGCACGTATGGT